>NZTS01000015.1 GCA_002697105.1 Methanobacteriota archaeon
AATCCAAGCACATTTTCCATTATCTCACTAGCAGCAATAAAAGAAATAGCACCCACACCAGTAAAAATTGTATTTGTAAACGCTTTTCTCAATTTTTCATCTATTCCTAGAATTGTATCTTTAGTAGATGCATATACAAACATCATTGCTTCGAAACCAACACCAATAACAGGTAGGGATAAATTAGTGGTCCAAATGAAATATTTTACATTCGCCATGATAGACCGATCAACATATTTCCATTCTGCTTGTGCTATGAATCCAGCTGGACCCCCATTAATCAATGGTAAGATTATGAGTATTGTTGAGAAGAAAATTGTATTGGCAATCACCTTACCCATGAATCCAGTGTAAAACGTCCTTGAAATTAGCTCGTTATCACTATCCATTTCACCTTGCTTAATTGTAATTCGAATCAAAATAAGAGCAACAATAGATACTGGTGTCCCGATAAGAGTCAGAAACCACAATCCTACACGCTGGTCACTAATTACACTATCAAATACAGCAGTGCAGGTTCCGATTGAACTCCGTATGTTTTCTGCTTCAGCAGTAACTTGCCCATACCACACATTTAGAACAGGTTCAGCGCCAATTGCTGAACAACTTAACCACGAAGCATTTTCCAAGATAAATGGGGATGTATCCTTGATTAAGATCCAGGTTGTAATCCCTATGAGGGGAGCAATCCACCATGCATATCTTTGGACTCTTTCATTATACATAAATTTCAAAATATTAATTCGAAAATAAACAGGGAACAGAAGATAAAGAATCACTGCTGTAATGTTAGCGATCATGAAACCATCGATCTTCAGGATCCATAAAACATCCCATATTCCTTCGAATTCTACTCCATAAGGCATGATATTAGAGGCCTGCCAAACTCCCTTTAAGCCCTCAAAAAGCAACAAGGTACCTATGAATCTATTTTGTAGATTTGTTGTATCAGATTTCAGTACTAAATAAGAAAGACCGATTATCCATACAACGATTACCAATGCAATCCAATTTATGACCATATCCAATCCAAAAAAACGATCAGCGCCAAAAGCTCTTACATAATGTTCTGCAAGAGTGGCCACATATTGGCGTAAATTGATTATGATATAATTCTTAATCCGTATAGACACTAAAATATCAATTCAATTACTCGTTTCATGGCAGCCAATATTAACACAACAACCAGCAAACGGCGGATTGTAATTTCATGAGCATTAACTGCTCCTAATCGTGAACCAATTAATCCTCCCAATATTACGACAATTGAAAATGGAATTAAAATTCCGAAATCAATCACCAATTGACCTGAAATCGATGCACCAGTGATCCCTGCAGCCGAATTTACCCAGATAAATAAGGCAGACGTTGCAGCGACATTCTTTGCTGAAGCCCATTTATTTAACAACAAAATTGGAGATAGAAAAATACCCCCACCAACTCCAATGATTCCACTGGCAAATCCTATCCCACCACCAATTGGTAGTGAGTTTTTCAAAGGGGGAATATTCAATTCAGTAGATCCACTTTCGTTCTCAATTTTCATCAAACGATATGCAGCCCAAATAAGTATGATTGAGAGCAGTGTATCATATAATGCCCCATCTACAATCAAAAATCCACCCAACATCGCAAAGGGAATACTTGTTATTATGAAGGGCCAAGTCAATTTAGAGATATGAAAACCCTCTCTATAATAATTGAAAAAAGCAATACTAGCAACAATTAGATTGAGACACCAAGCATGTTGTTTCAACCATCCCGCACTCATCATTCCATAATTACTCAAAGATAGCACGGCTAAGTACCCCGAAGCCCCCCCATGTCCAACACTAGAATATAGAGTTGCAACAACAAATAATCCGAACATCAACAACAAGAATTCGAATTCCACAAAATAATTCAATCACTAATAGAAATTGAATTTTCTTATTTAGTAACCCCACATCTATAACCCGAATCCCTAATTCGAATATGTGGAGATGAACGTTTCTATTGACAGGGCATTGGAGATTTTATCGAATTTTCCAATACTTTCCNATACCGAAGTAGTTAATCTNAATGAAGCCTACAACCGCATACTATCAGAAGANATGAATGCATTAGTTGATTCTCCCCCATTCGACAATTCCTCAATTGATGGTTGGGCTATTTTGGATACGGATAACCCTGATGATAGACAAGAGGTTGAGACCATTTTTGCAGGAGATACAATCCCCCGTCTATTACAACCAGGTGAAGCATTTCGGATTATGACCGGGGCACCCATTCCACCCAATGCTGAAGCATTGGTAATGGTTGAAGACGGATTACATGGGGTAGCTAGAAAAAATTTCATTAGACGTAAAGGTGAGAATATCTCTAAAGGCATGGTTGCTTTAGAGAAAAACACAATATTAACATCAGCATCTCTATCTCTTTTAGCGACTATTGGCCACTCTCAAGTCCCAGTATATTCGCCCCCAAAAGTTTCGATAATATCAACAGGAGATGAATTAGTTATACCTGGAAAGACGTTAAACCCAGGTCAAATTTATGAGTCTAATTCTATTCTTTTGTCGTCCTTACTTCAAAAGGCAGGGGCAATTTCGACAAATTTCAAATCATCAGACAATATTGATTCATTGAGAGAATTACTTGATCAGTGCGCCAAATCAAGTGATTTGATTTTAACATCAGGAGGAGTCAGTATGGGAGATCATGACTTCGTTCGTAGATTATTGATTGAAGAGGGNGACCCATATTTTTGGAAAATTAAGATGAGACCAGGAGGTCCACCTATATTCGGAATGTGGAAAGGAACCCCTATTCTTGGATTACCTGGGAATCCAGTATCAACTCATATTGTATTTCTTAATCTAGTAGTTCCTTGGTTAAGCAATCCTACATTATTTTACAAAAAAATTCGAGTTCGTTTGAAGTCTAAAATCAAAGGAGCACCAGATAAGACCGTGTTTAGAAGGCTAAAAATTCACTCNGATAATGAATTNACAGCCACAACACACACTCATCAAGGAAGTGGAAACATCAATTCTATGGTCGTTCATGATGCACTTTCCATATTNCCTCCAAACACCACCGGCGAGGTTGGAGATATTATCGAGGCATTGTGGTTGATTGATTAATCGCATTTCTTTGAACTATTCAAGCAACGAATCCTTAAGGGTGGACGTATTGAAATGTATTATGAAGAAGACAATCATGAAGCAATATTGGCGATTACAACAATCGCAATCTATTGCATCGTTATTTTTGTGGACATCTACAATCACCTTGTTAGTATGGCCTTATGTAAGTTGGAGATTTGATCCNTCAGCCACATTTATTGGTATATCTATGACATATTGGGGTTTGATCAGTATTGCNNTTCTAGTTATATCNTCAATATTTTTCATTGGTTATGCTTACGATCAACTACTTTCACTTTGGAAAGACCACAGNACTGTAGATACTGAACGAAATCCATTTGCTACATACCAATTGATGCCCCAAACAGCAATAATAGTAGGTCACTTGAATGAACTACTCCGACGTCAAGCACCAGATGATGAGGAAGTAATTGCAAGCTGCAAATGGGTCGATGAATGGCTTGAGTGGTGTTGTAAGCAAGAAATTTGGGATCGCAGTCAAAAATTTTGGGATAAAAACCTCCCTACACAAGTCCCCCCTCTTTCTTTCCTTCCAGATAATGTTGCCTCATCTTCTCGTGAAAGAAGCGCACAAAAAACAGATGATGACGATTGAGAGATGATTCTCATATGATGCACCATTTAGCAGTAGCAGTTCGTGCATTAGACCCCCCTGGAGGGGGGGCTGAACGATCTCTTTCAAGCCTCCTTAGCGGCATCTCAACCGGGGGGCAAGGATTCGATTCATCTGCCACATATTCCCCCCTTCACCCTACCCCTCCTCTAACCTCACAATTGATGCAGCCATGGAAAGTTTCAGCTCTTTATTCAACAGATGGTGGTGAGCAAACAAATTTACTCACAGACGAAATTCAGACATCTAGAATCGAACTAACATCTGAATCATTTCTTTCTGGTCTAGCTTGGCGTCTACGTTCAAGAAGGTCGGGNCATCCAAATTCCTTTTTTCTGAAAAAACATCTCCGAAAAATAAATTTAGAATTCTATCAGAAAACCTCAAGTTGGCTTGACAAATTCGAGATTCTACCAACATTAGGAGTAACCCAATTAGAATGGTCTGCTGGAGCAGCACAAGCATTCCGAGAACGAAACATTCCGTATCTCCTTTTTGTTAGAGATGACATTCCATCTAGATTTCCTTCAATTTTTAGACAAGCGATTGAAGAAGCAATTTGTGTTTGTACAGCTGGAGAAGGATTAGGAAAACAGGTTGCATCCCAATTTTCAATGAAGAATAATGTGAATATTCCACTACCAATTGATTATTCTTCGAGATTTAAATCGATAGAAAATGTAGAGGAAATAAGAAGAAACGGTTTAGAAAAAAGAGAAAAAAACAACTCTCTTTCTTCACCCCATTTTACTATTATNGGTGTAACACCTGAGAAGGGACTTCGAACCTATCATAGACTCTTCCCTTATTTGTCAAGAAGATGGCCTGAAGCCCAGTTTCATATNTATGGTTCAGGATCTTACATTGAAGAATTAGGTCACCACTCTAACGTAACACTCCATGGCCATGTTTCAGTTGAGCATGCATTTTCTGAGACAGATGTTCATGTGTTAATTGTTGAATCAACAGGTTCCTGGGGTCGAGTGATTAACGAAGCAGGTCTATTCTCTATCCCTACAGTTAGTTGTTCCATTGGATCACAACCAGAGGCAGTTGGAAAAGGAGGAATAATTCTTCAAGATCATCATAATTTACAATCATTCGAACAAGCATTGAGAGATTGCTGGTCTGACCGCCATCATCTTGGTGAATTAGCAAACAGACACTCAGGAGTCACAGACCATCGTCGTTCGATAGCTATCTTCAGATCTTTATTGGAAGATATAGTCTCTGAGACATAACCAACCGCTCATATATACGGCATCTTACGCCGTACCATGACCCAGTTGGAAAAGGTCCCAATGGGCCGCATGTTCATCAACGATGAAATGCGAGAAACAACACTTAGAATTTTGAATTCAGGATATTGGATTAAAGGCCCAGAGTCCAAGGCCTTTGGTAGAGAATGGGCAGAATATTGCGGTGCATTGGGTGGAATGCCTTGTAGTAACGGTTCTGTTGCTTTAATCGCTGCTTTACATGCTCTTGGCATTGGTCCTGGTGATGAAGTAATAGTACCTAGCCACACTTACATTGCAAGTGCAACATGTATATCGATGGTTGGGGCAACTCCTATTTTTGTAGAGATTGAAGAAGAATATTACACAATAGATATTGAATCAATTAAACAAGCAATAACTCCGAAAACCAAATGTATAATCGTAGTCCATTTGTATGGGCAACCCGTCTCATCTGAAATTTTTGAGTTTGCTCAGCAACATAGAATCCCAGTAATTGAAGATGCAGCTCAAGGACACGGTGCCTCACTAAATGGGAAATCGATAGGTTCTTTCGGAGATATAGCCACTTTTTCTTTTTTCCCAAGTAAGAACATGGCAGTTGGAGGTGATGGAGGAGCAATCCTTGCAAACAACTCTGAAGAATTAGTTCAAAGAATTTCAACCTTCATCGATCATGGACGTTCAGACAAATATCGTAATGATGTTCTAGGCACCAATTTCCGCCTTTCAGAGATTCAATGCGGTATTGGAAGAATTCAACTTAAACATTTGAGTGCATGGGTCACTCGTCGTAATGAAATAGCAAGAAAATACCTCGAGGCTTTTTCTAATTTAGATATGAAAATACCTAAAATTCGTCATGGTGCAATTCATGCTTGGCACCAATTTGTTTTGAGGGTTAATGATCGCGAAAAATTCATACAACACATGAGCAATCATGGAATTTCTACTGGGATTCATTACCCAATTCCTTGCCATCTCCAACCAGTATTTTCAGATCATCCACAAGGGAAGAGAGGACAGTTAGAATTTACCGAGCAACTCTGTGAAGAAATAGTATCTATTCCTATATTCCCTCTATTGACCGATCAAGAAGTTGAGAGGGTCATTGATGCGGTATCCTCATTCTGAACGTCTACGATTATTCCCAGGATGGCTTCGCCTCGCTCCTCGTCGTTTTTTTCGCCCTTTCCTACCTCTTTTTTCTTCACCCCAATTTCTCGGAGAGTCATTTTGTCTAGAATACCGTTTCTTTCTTTTCCCTCGCTTTGAATTATCTGACTGCCCTCTTCCTCTTCTGTCACGTCTTCTAGGGTTACGTTGGTTATGATTTTGATTAGATCTATTTTTCACTCTCTTTGAACGAGGTTCAACAAGTTTGAATTCTTTCTTTTCTAAGTCATCAGGATGAGGTTCAGAAAATCGTTTCTTTATTCCAACTTCTTTTTGGATTCTATCATATCTTCTTTTTTCATTTCCTTTAACTAGAGAAATCACAACACCCGTAGATCCAGCTCTTGCGGTCCTTCCACTTCTGTGCTTGTACACTTTAGCATCATCTGGGGGGTCGTAATGTATCACACAATTGATACCTTCAACATCTATCCCTCTAGCAGCAACATCAGTAGCAATCAAAACCATACTTCTTCCCGAAGCGAATTTACTCATCGCACGATCTCTTTGTCGTTGATTCAACCCTCCATGTAATGTAGATAATTCTACACCCATTTCTTGCATTTCATCACCTAATCGATCTACACCCCTACGAGTCCTACAGAAAATAATACTACGACCGGCTCTTTTTACGGACTTAACAGAAACTTCTGTTTTTTGATAGGGTTTAATTTTCCAAAATAAATGCTCCATACTATCCATACTAATTTCTTCAGGACCAATTCCAATCATTTCCGGATCATTTTGATACATTTCTACAAGACGAGAAACATCATCATCTAATGTCGCACTAAAGAGAATCATTTGGGGTTTTTCTCCACAACTTTCGATAATATCGCAAACAGGTTCCATAAACCCCATATCTGCCATTCGATCAGCTTCATCTAATACAATAATTTCAACATCCTCCAATGTTAACGCCCGTTTCTCCATTAAGTCCAACAAGCGACCAGGGCATGCAACTAATATCTCCACACCCCTATCTAATCCAGTACGCTGCTTCCCATATGATGTACCACCATACACAGATAACACATCCATTCCATATCTTGATGCCAATGGATCCAAGACATTTCTAATTTGTTCTGCCAATTCTCTTGTTGGTGTCAAGACGAGGGACGTAGGTCGTTGAGATTCAGCCTTAGATGCCCGCTCTATTAGGGGAAGACCAAATGCCAATGTCTTTCCCGACCCCGTCGGTGCTCTACAACAAATATCCTTACCATCCATTGCTGGGGGAATAGCCTCAATTTGAACCTCAAAAGGCTCTCTGATCCCCTCTTCCCATAATGTTTGGACTAAGTCTTGTCCGATTCCTAAATCTGAAAATCGAACCACTGAGAACCCAACGTTAGTCTGCGCCTCCACTCTCTATTTAGTATGGTAAGTGTATAATTGAGATAACTTCATACTTATTCTCTTGAACATGGTGCACCACTAATCGCTAATAGTTTGACCTTTACCCACACTCATGGGTGAACCACGTCGTCTATCTAGCGGAATTGTAGATGTTGATTTTGGTGAAGATGTTACTATTGTTGAACCAGTCAACATCTATGGTTGTTCAATTTCTGATTCTGTATTCATTGGTCCATTTGTAGAAATTCAAAAAAATGTTTCAATAGGTGCTAGAACTCGTATCCAATCTCACGTTTTCATTTGTGAATTAGTTACAATTGGTGAAGACTGTTTCATTAGCCATGGAGCGATGTTCATCAATGACACATTTAGTTCCGGCGGTCCCGCTAGGGGAGATCAATCTAAATGGAAATCAACAACGATAGGAAATCATGTAAGTATAGGAACTAATGCAACAATTATGCCAGTCAATATTTGTGATAATGTTGTAATTGGTGCAGGATCTGTGGTAACGAAAGATATTACAGAATCAGGAAAGTATGTTGGAAATCCAGCGCGAAAAATCGATTAATTCATCAATTGATTTTCAAATCCCGTTGCTAGAAGCGCCATTTCCACTCTTTTCATTCCCTCTATCCCTACATCTCCCCCGTTCAATGTCGGACCAGTTCGTTGACCTGTTGAACGAAGGACAAAATCTCTCAGTTCAGCTGTAAGAGCCGGCTCCGCGTTCAAAATTTCAACCCGTTCACGAGGAGCAGCTCCAAATCCACCAAATTCCTGACCGTGGCTATCATTGGGATGCGCATGAATCCACAATCCACTATGGTCTAAGTANTCTAGAGAAATACTNGCATCAGTGCCAATAATCTGTAAAGANCGAATTTTACCACGTATTCTACTTCTCCAAGACAATTCAATAAATCCAATAATATCATTTTCAAATATCATTTGCAAGGAAGCATGATCTTCTATTCCAGGAATTTTGGATTCTGTTGCCACCCCCACAATTTTTTTGAGTTCACTACCACTCAGAATATCACAACAAATATCAAAATCATGGATTCCAAGTGCTGCAATTACACCATTATCTGGCCTTGGCTCTCTAGTTGCAAGNCTTTCACTAATGATNTGNCTAACNTTTCCTATCNTACCATNNTTGACNAATTCTGCNGCCNTTCTAACACCNGAATGATGTCTAAAAACGTGACCGACTAATAANAATCTCCCAGTTTTTTCTGCACATATTANTACTTCCTTCGCCTCTTTTATATTCATTGCTAGTGGCTTTTCTACCAATACATCAAGTCCCATCTCCATCATCATAATTGCTAAGGATGCATGACTAGGTGTTGGGGTAGCTATTGTTACCATNTTAACTCCTAAAGAGGCCAATTCTTGAGGGTCCGTTGCGTGTTCACATCCGAATTCTTCACCAATTTCAATAGCCCGTGATTCATCAACATCACANACAATTACTTTCTCAATTAATCCTTCTTCTTTTAGAGTACAAAACGTTCTAACGTGGTTTTTTCCCCAGTAGCCAGTTCCTATAACTCCGACTACAACCATGCTCTNCCGAACAACCCATAGTTGATGAGGACTCGCTGAAACCAATCATACATTTATTCGGAATGNNTCAGAGCANAAATNATGAAGGGGCGGGCATGGTTGCTCATGNTACTCTTTNTTGGTGCTAGTTTTTCAGGTTGTTTTGGTGAAGAAACATCANCCAGTGNTTCAGATCAAACAACATATCCTTCTATCTGGGACCGTCATACTTTGGAATGGAATACCACTGGAACATACAGCATGGTCTTAGAACAAGGTCCACATACAGCTCTTCCAGTACAAGAAGCAATGATTTCAGTTGATACATCTGAGGTATGGGAATCTGGTCCTAATTCTGCTGAAGTACATCTGTCCTATTGGCTTCCCAGTAACACAGAGGTAGGAGAAAAAGTTCCAGTAATCGCCGTAATTTCACCATACTTTTCATATGGACCACAAGGCAGTGAATCTACCCCAACGAATATCGTTAGCGCTGGACGCGGTGAGTTCATTTTCGATAACTTCGTTCCACATGGCTACGCTTTCGCTCAAGTAGCAGTATTTGGTACTGAAGAAAGTAGTGGATGCTTTGACTATCGGGGCGCTGGAGAAGGACTAGGCATTCACTCTGCAGTCGAATGGTTAGGGACACAAGAATGGAGTAATGGGAATGTAGGCCTCTATGGAAAGTCATACGAGGGAGCGACTCAATGGGAAGCTGCGGCCATAGGTAGTGAATACCTCAAGACAATAGTTCCAATTTCTGGAACAACAGCCCTCCATCCCTTGCTGTATAAGAATGGAAGCGCTGAAGCACGTTCTCAAGTAATGCACATGAATTATTTTTCTAGCACGGTAGATTACAATGAGGATGATTTAGACAATGTCTGCCCAGACATAGCTGAGGGTTTGTTTGCAGGTCCAGTGACTTATGTGGGAGGAGAAATGGATCCTTACATGGCTAATTACTACGACGAAAGAAGTCATATCGATAAGGCATTCAATAATTGGAACGGTAGCATATATTGGGTTCAGGGGATGCAAGATTGGAATGTAGATCCGCACCAAGTATTTGGGGGCCCAATAGGCACGAATTGGTATTCAGATTATGCTAATTCTGGTTATGATGTCAGAGGAATCTTAGGTCAATGGGGTCATGATTATCCCGACCAATGGCAAAAACACGACGATATTGAAAGTGGATATGGGGCTGAAGCATTTGAGAATATGACAAGATGGGACTGGGCTCAAGATTTGTTTGAATGGTTCGAATATTATCTACAAAATCGGGGCACGAAACCAGACACTACAGCGCAAATTCAGCGCAACGACGGCGTCTGGAGAATAGAGAATATTTGGCCTCCAATAGATTCTGAGCCACTACCCATAGATCTCGGCGATTGTGACTATGATGGAGCATTTGTTGGAGGAGGAGTGTCAGTAGTAGGTGGAGGACAGGCTATCATTATCGATTGCCCGGATATTAATCTTGAATCAAATATTCACATATCTGGTTTACCAACCGCTCATCTTGCTGCGATTCCTACATTCGATGGAGGCCAAGTTTTCATTGAAATGCAAGATCTCGAGACTGGATTAAGACTAGGTCATGCAACAATGGATGTGCGATATCATGCTGGAGGGTATGAACCCCAAACTGTAATTCCTGGAGAGGAAGTTACCATGATGATGGAATTCCAAGGTATTGATGCAATATTGCCTGCTGGACACGGCATTCGTTTGGTTTTGACAGATACTGGTGAAGATTACCTCGCTCCAGCATGTGGAACAGCATGCACCTTACACATTCTCCCATCACTATCAGAACTTACTTTACCCATTATTGATCGTACAAATTCAACAATTTTACAAGTTCCAAAACCAATCGANNCCTAATTTTTACCACATTATNGACGAGACTAAAACTATCAATTGGAGAAACCGCATTATGGCACTTTTACAAAGCGGTACAAAACCGTCAAAAATTTTGGTGCTAACTGACTTTTATCCAGTAGGTCTCCAAGAGACATTTGTAACCCCAACATTAGAAACAACATCTTCATTCTTCGATCATGTTACAATAATTCCAACAAATCTTGAATCAGAAGTTGAAGGTGGGATGAGGAAAGTTCCTGAAAATGTTACAATCCTGTTAGAAACATGGAAAAAAGCACGAGAAAGTTGGTCTAAACTATCTACATTTTCTAAACTATCACTATCCTTACCCTACATCTTTTCTTCTTTCACAGAGAGATACAAGTATTCAACACCAATTTCAGAATCTCTAGGGGAAGCGGCCTATGCAAGACACTTCTCAAAGTATATTCAAACTGCAATAGATATCAAAGAATATCAAGCAATATCTGCATATTGGCTGAATAGACCCGCATCCATAGCTTCAGAATTGAAAAGACGTCATCCTCATTTGAGGTTTATTTCTCGAGCGCATAGGGGAGATATTCTCCCACGAGAAAATCGGAAGACGATACCCTTTCAACCTACTATTGTGAAATATGTTGATGAAATACATGCTGTATCTCAAGATGGAGTGGATACACTAAAATCAATACATCCAAAAGCATCTGACAAGATAGTTGTTGGGAGGTTAGGAACAACAAATCACGAACAAACTCCCCATCGTTCTGTAGATGGCCGCCTGAGAATAATTTCTATGTCAAGAATTGTTGATGTAAAACGCGTAGATTTAATCGCACGATCCCTTTCTTTTGTATCTCGGCCTTTACATTGGACCCATTTTGGGACAGGACCAGGTATGGAAGAATTACAACAATTAGTAGCATCTTTACCAGATAATATCGACGTATCTCTTCCAGGGTTTGTTGAGTCACATTCAGAAATTCATTCCACACTCAAATCTAAACCATGGGATATTTTGGTTAACGTATCAACCTCGGAAGGAGTCCCAGCATCAATTCAAGAGTGTTTTTCTTATGGTATCCCCGCGATAGCAACAGATGTTGGAGGAAATTCAGAAATTGTAGACTCCACATGCGGCCATCTCCTTCCTCCTAATCCTAGTCCTGAAGAGATAGCTTCTATCTTACAGGAATGGGACATTAACAATGAATCGAGACGAACAGCAGCTCTCAATAGACAGAGAGAATTGTATGATGTGGAAAAGAATGCTAGAGAGTATGCTAATTCTCTTCACTCAAAACTTTAACACCCAAGGGGTTGAAATCCATACCGCCTGTCTCCGAACATGGGAAAACCCTTCTTCACCGATCCTGCGTTTCTTTCGTACATAGAAGGCGAAGAGTTCAGTCCTGGACTTTCACTTGATTTGGGTTTCCTTCCATCCGAACCTCATAATTCCCGCCAAGATACGATTTGTGAAATTGTTCATGGAAAGAAAGTCTTGCATATTGGTTGCACGGATCATTTACCGATAATAGATGAAAAAATCAAGTCTGGCCGTCATTTACATACCGCTCTTCTTGAAATATGTGAAAAAGTAGTAGGAGTGGATATAGATAATGATTCAATTAAACATCTCATCCAGAATTACAATATGTCAGATATTTACAACATCGATCTTGTCACAACTCCTAAAGAGAAAATCCCATTTGTCGATGACGGTCCATTTGATTTCGCTATAATGGGTGAAATTGTAGAACATTTGGACAATCCTGTACAATTTCTCTCAAAATTGAGAACAGAACACGGTGGACTTTTTGATAAATTAATTGTCACTGTACCTAACGCCTTCAATTATAATGTTTTGAAACATTGGAAGAGAGGAAGTGAAATAATTAACTCTGACCATCGTTTTTGGTTTTCTCCTTACACAATTACACGTGTATTGAGCGCATCTGGTTACAATGTCAACTCTATTCAAATGGCGGATGTCTCCCAAAAAATGGATATTTTCTCTAGAATATTAAATCGTATATATTCAACAATTGGCTCGCCTAAACGGCTCCGAGTCCCCCAAAAATATGGAGCAACAGTAATTGTGATAGCATCTCAGTAATAATTTAATCAATTTATTGCATTCTAACACTCATTCATATACTCACTGTTATGGAAATTATATATGGAGTCAATTTCTGATATTGATTTACTTCAAGACAGACCATTGTTCAAATTGGGATTGATTGCCCACGACTACCGGAGGACAGTAATCACATCTGTACTCATAATTTGTTTTTCATTGGGGTCGTTAATCGTACAGTTAACACCAGATTGGGTTGAGTCATTTGGCGAAGGAGACATGGAATCTGTCGATGCCTTTGGAATAATGGGGGAATCTTTTGGAGAAGTTGATGCAGAGAATACTGAATCGTTCTACATCCTTGTTCGTCATGAAATTTCATATGATGATCAGAGAATTCAGGATGCGGTTCATTCAATCCTTGAACCCATCAGGGACGACCGTTCAGTTTCTATCACTTATTCGTGGGAAGTAGATGAAGCGAATAGGTCAAATTTTGTAAATGAGTCCTCTCAAACTTCACGAACATTAGTTACAATTACGCAACCAAGAACTGAAGCTAAATCCTTCATGATGGAACACTGGAAGACAATGACAGGCTCTATTGAGGAAGAGCCAGATTTCGAGATATGGATTACAGGGCCTCTAGCAGTAGATACTACTTTTGACATCCGATTAAAAGAAGATTTAGTCAAGTCAGAATTTGGAGTTGCCCCTATTGTTCTTGGAGTTCTATTCATCGTTTTTGGTTCGTTAGTTGCGGGAGTATTGCCTCTTGGTGTAGGATTTCTAACTGTAATCAGCGCAATGGGTATTACCATTTGGTTGTCTACACTAGAATCAGTTCCAGTAAACAATTTTGCATCAAACATCATTACTTTGTTGGGTTTAGGAGTCTCAATAGATTATTCTTTATTCATGATTTATCGATATAGAGAAGAAATAGCAAACGGTCGTGAAATTCGTTTAGCAATTGCAATTACTACAGCTACAGCAGGCCGAGCTGTCTTTTTCTCAGGATTGACAGTTGCAGTAGGACTTTTAGGTCTACTTTTCTTTGAAAATACTGGTGCTCCTTCACTTGGAATTGGTGGAACCTTAGGAGTATCAATGGCAATGCTGACATCAGTAGTTTTCCTTCCTGCTTTATTCGCTGCTTTAGGCCCAAAAATAAATGCCGTACGCATTCCATTCGGCATGAAAGATACGGTTTCTGATGACGGCATGTGGTCTTGGATTGCGAAAAATGTAATGCAAAGACCCCTATCAATTCTGGTTCCAATTTTGATTCTCCTTGTGGCAGCAGGAACACCATTCTTGCAAGCAGAATATGGTGTAGCTAGTATCCGCTCTCTTCCCCCAGATGATATGGCTAGAGAAGGATTAGAGGAAATGTCGTCGGTGTGGGTTGAAAGTACGGATAATTCGATGTTCATCATCTTAGAAACTAACCCTGAAGAAGTTCTACTGGAAGAAAATCTTCGAAGCGTTCATACGTTTGCTAGTGAATTAATTCAGCGTGAAGAAGTACTATCTGTAATCGCTCCTGGATTTTTCGACCCAAACGTCGATGCGAACCAAACAGTCCAATTTTGGTTAGCCCCCGAATTACCTCCCGCACAATCTGCGCAAAGGGACGTTCTTAGAGACAATTTCATCAGTCAAAAAACCAATCATACATACTTACTAGTCACACTATCTGACGA
>NZTS01000016.1 GCA_002697105.1 Methanobacteriota archaeon
GGCATCATGATACCAATTTCAGTTGATGCTGCATCGTTATCTTTTTGATTTGGTTTCATGATGCCACCTCAGTTTGATATTCGATAATTGCAATTTGAAGATTAAATGAGATATTATCCCCACCTGCATGATAGATACTTTCAGCAGATGTAGGAGTGGGTTGAACCCAACCCACATAATCATTCAATAAGTCTAGTCTTCCAGGATATATTAGCCAATCAACAGATTGATCGAGATCTATGGCGTCTTGAGATGCAACCACTTCTCCATAAGGTCCATCCCAACCACGCCTTACTTCATGTGCTGAAATTGATGCTAATTGGAATCTTGAGTCTAATGTAATTGTTACATCGTGATCAGAATTTCCGGTTATTGTGTCTAAGTCTGGATAAACCACTGGTATCGTCACAGCAACTCTTGGTCCGGGTCCTTCTCTGCTTGGGGGAGTTAGAATCGCTTCTGGGGAGTATTCTGGATGATTTGTTCCGACAAATCCACCTCTCCATCCTAGTTCTAAGCCTGAAACACTAGATGAGAAACTATAATCCATTCTTGGCAAAGGAATTGACCAACCTAATGCAATCGCAGAGTTCGTGCCTTTATCAGTTGGGCCTCGAAATTCTATTCTGATTCCAGCAGGATGTTGTCCATTTTTCCATGACTCTTCAATTCCAGCATCTGCCATAAAAGATACATCTTTCCAAGGTAAGTTATTTTGAACCCATCCAGTAATCCTATCGGAGAATCCAATACATCGTTCATTTCCTTTTTCTTGGATTTCAGTAATTCCTGAATCTCCGAATGAAATAAAAGTTCGAATAGGTGTTTCTCCTTGCCCTATTTGTAGTCTTGAATCGATAATTAATCGCCCACCATCACTAGAATTCCATTCAACTGTAGTGAAATGAGCAGATTCGTTCAAACTTAATGAAATAGAGTTTGTATTTTCGATGTTATCTACGTATGACACCTCTGCATCAATTCCTAATCTTTGGAAAACAACGCTAGTTTGCATACTCGATCCAGCAATGATATTTTCCCAACTACTTCCACTAGTCCTTCCAGTAGAGGTTGGATGAAGTGTATCAATTCCATTCAGGATTGAATCCTCACTTCCACCTCTTACAAGATGAATTTCAACTTCTTGATTAGACGAAATCCATCCTCCTATACTATCTATCGAAAGTCGTAAGCTCTCTCTCGCTCCAACACTGTGGTAAAAACCATTCATAAGTACAGCCGATGTTTCTACTCCGGGATTATGTATGATGATATCTTCAGATACAGAAGGTAACAAAAACTCAGTCCCTATTGTGCTTCCTGTCCAATCTAATAATGCCGANNTTCCNTGATCNANATTTCCACTTCTAAGTACTATTAATCTAGCATCAGCAGTTGATGTGATTATTGCTACTTCTTCTGAACTAACATCATACGAAAATATAGCAGTGGAAATTCTACTTGAACTACCCGTGGGTCCTTGAGTAGATAACGAAGTAGAGGTGTAGGAGGAAACTTCGTCATTGATTTTCATGGTAGATACAAAGGATTCTTCACTGTACAATATGAATTCTACTTCTCCNGCTGGAAGAGGAATTGTCCATGCCCTACCTTTAGCTTCAGGAGAAGGAGAATCAGGAGAATAAGTCGCAATACCTGATTCTCCTTGAACAAAAAGTGCTCTCATTGGGTTAGAAGATTCAATAATTGCTGGTTCTTTATTTGTTGAATCAATGGAAAAAATGTCTCCAGTATCAAGGCGGTATTTATTCTCCTCATGACTCACTATAGTTGCTTCAAGAGGCTGTTGTAAATTGGACATTGGAGTTAATAGTAAAGTTCCATTTAANGCTGGTGATTCATAGATATTTAATGCTTGAGAGTATGCTCTAAGATCAGTTAAACATGCGGAAGAAACTTGTCCATTAGGATACCTGTGTTGGAAAGTAGAGTCAAAATCATTTAATCCGTTTAATCTTAATGTTTGGTTCTCATACAAGCTTGCAGTATACCATGTTCCTTCTTTACGTATATCCCACCCTATATCTCCTGTATGAGGCTTAATTTTCATCTCAGCAATATCTCCTGGCAATCCGGTTTCAGAAAGTCTCACTGTTTCCTGTGCTAAGTCCGTAAATTGTCCTTCCATGGATTCTCTATCAACTGCTCCCTGTAATTCCGCCATAGTTGGAACAATCATAGCCATCATTCCTGAAATAATACTCAAAACAATTGCAAAAAGAAGTACTGTGGCAACCGCCGCAGATACTGCTTCTTCATTATTAGGAAGATGTCTTCTCAAGGGACCACCTCTACACGTTGAAGAAGAACTTCTAGTTGGAAATGTTCAGGACTAGAGTGAAAAGTTAGCCCATCCGATCCACTCAATGGACCTTTAGGACCAAATCCAGTGTATCCCTCTAAATCTCCTGTAGCTATTAGGACTTCATGTTCTGAAGTCCAATGATCAATATACCTCGGTTCTACTGTTGATTCTCCTCCAATATCCATTTTCAACACTAGATTTCTAGCATTTTCAACATCAAATAGCATTTCTGAACCTCGGCTAGTTAAGTCAAGATCTTTGTTTAGATATGTAGCAGCACTATCAACATCGATATCTAATAGTACAAATCGAACAACATGTCCACCATCAATTGTTTCTCTATGGCTAAGCCTAGGAAATGATTCTATTGCTAAATTCTTATTTGGTAATTTTTCGATTATGGCTCCATTAGATAAATCAACAACAAATGTCCCATCGGCTAATGGCGAACTTAAGCGTAATCCGTCGATATTTATCTCCATCCATCGATGAATTGTAGTGCCGTTCCTATCTAATACGTCTACTCGGAGTGTGGATAGATATGAAAGTGGTTCATCAATTAAAATCTGCCAATCAGTCATAAGCCATTCTGTAGTCAAGATTCCATTATTCAAATATCCCACTTGAGACCCATCTGTCCAAATTTCAATTGTTTCCGCAGTACGATTATCGCTGCTTACAACTATCCCTGAACCGTTTCGAAAAACTTCAACTCGATCGACTCCATGAATATCGGCTCCAATGGTCCATGATTCAATATTGAATAATACATCTATACTTCCACCTGGTATTCCCGTTTGATGTACTAATCCAGTTCCATTTGGCATTCCTGCAACAACCAAAATTCGATCATTCATTTGTTCAGCAGTAACTCCTCCAGCAGCCCATGCTCGATTGTCGTTGAGATCTATTACAAATGGTTGCAAGAAAACCACTACTGCACTCATAATCGCTACCACCATCGCCAAAAGCATCGTAACTCCGAGGATTTCGCTGACCCCGGAATCATGCCCTAATTGGCGGTCGCGTCGCATGTCCACGGACCGAGAGGGATTTCACCATACATAGAAATTCGCAGTAAGCGGGAAGTTTGAAGCGGGTTAAGACCAACGTAGAGGTTCTGCAGCACGTTCACCTAACCATTGTGCGAATTCTGGGCCTTCTTGGCGAGAAATATGTATAACTCCCTCAAATTTTTCTCCTATTTCGCATAGTACTTCACTCTCAGCAAGGTGAGGTGCATTGTTGTCTGATGAAAGATGGCACAAAACAATAGAATCTAGTTTGTCATGTACGAGCCGGTTTAGCATAGCAGCTGTTTGTTTATTCGATAAATGCCCCCCTCTACCATGTATTCGATCTTTTAGAGGCTGAGGATATCGCGGATTTCCGAATAATCTTTTTGTATCGTAATTTGCTTCNACAGATAGATGACTACATCCTGTCAGATGCTTGACTAATTCTTCTGTAGGTTCTCCCAAGTCTGTTACAAATCCTGCTCGTCCCTCGGGAGAAGAGAGTACATATGCGACATTATCTGCATCATCATGGGGGACAGGAATTGGGAGAAATGAAAGATCTGGACCCANGTCCCTTCTTTCCANGTTNTCAAAAATTCTACATTCATTTACTGGATCTAGNGATAATCGTTCACAAGTTTCCATATTTGCATGAATTTCNACTCCCCATCGCTTTGCTGCGGCCTTTGCACTGCGTCCGTGATCTCCGTGATGATGAGTGACTAATATCGCATCTAGTTTTTCTGGAGTCATATTTACAAGACTCATCCTTCTTTCTAATTGNCGCATNGAAAACCCGCAATCGATTAGTATCGAAGTTTCTTCNGTCCTAATTAGNGTTGAGTTGCCNCCGCTGCCGGAACCNAGGTGGACAATTTCCATACTACTTCACTTTACTNTGGGCGAATAGACNGGACTTGAACGCCTCGGTCAGAATGTCTTTTTTTGTCANATTTTTACCAAAAAATGGTTTTTTCCAATTCATTATNTGTCCGAACATCGCTCCATCACCATGATAAGGCACTGAATGGGGTAAGGCGGGTGTTAAGTCACCGGAGGTCATGAAATGCGTCGCAGGCAAACAGCCCTTCTTCTCGTATTCNTGCTAATCAGTGGTCTTTCTTTTGCATCTCAGACTCGTCCATCTGCTGAAGTTGGAAGCGTTAACCCAGATGATACAACTGGTATTGGTCCTCCAATTACTGACCAAGATAAGGACGGCATTCCTGATTTGCATGAAGAATTATTTTCTCCGATTCGTAATATTTCTTACATGGGTGGTATACGTCAAATTCAAGGTTTAGATCCTAATAACGGCTCAGACAATATATCTGATTTTGATAGAGACGGATTAGATGCACTGATGGAGTATTGTTGGCCTTATTCAATGGATACTTGTTTTGATGAAAGAAGGTCATTAACTGGCAAACCTCCTGATTTAACCGAATCTGGGCTCCGAGAGTTCCTAGACCCAAGAGTATCAGATACAGATGGAGATGGTCTTCCTGATGGATATGAAGTTTACATGTGTATGAATGAAGGTGTAGGTTTTGTCAATGAATCATATGCTTGGACATGTTCTGCCTTCGATCCACTTGATCCCTCTGACGGGTTCTTAGATTCCGATCGTTGTGCCGATTATTCCTTGGGTTGCGGTGACGGTTTTGACGTAAATAGTGATGGTATTATTGAACCTCAGGAAGCATATACAAACGCGGAAGAATATTCCTATGGTTCACCAACTGGTTGGGTTACAGAAATTGATGGTCTACGTTGTTTTGGAACTATTGGAAGTCTTGTAGATTCTGCTTGTTCTGATGAAGATCGTGGAATTAAGAATCTGAATAGTGGTTGGCTTGGAACTGATCCTCTTCGTAATGATTCAGATGATCACTACTTTTCTGGAGGCCAATTACTCACCCAAAATAGAAGAGGAGATGGGATAGAAGATGGTTGGGAGGTTTACTTTAATCTTCAACCCCTCAACAGCAGTGATGGAATCGTTGATACAGATCTTGATGGATGGGACGCAAATCGTGACGGGCAAACTACTCCAGACACCTCAGTCGGAACTGTAGAAATCGGTGAAGCATTCAGTAATTTGCAAGAATATCAAGTTCACAATGATGGGGGATATGGCGTTCGCTCGGGATTAAAATCGGTAGAGCACGGTGTTTTGGATCAATCGGCTAGGATTTTTGATCAAGGGTCATCTCCGTCGTTATTACATCATGATGTGGTCAAGATAGTTCCCATTCAAGAGCGTGAACAACTCATTCTAGGTTCTAGATATGGTGTTTCTATCATGTCTCCATCAGGACAAAGCGTAGAACATTTTGAGTTACCAGCAGGCGCTCAAATGAAAGATTTGATTCATTGGGATCATCCCGAGGACGAACATCTAATCATTTCCACAAATTTAGGAATCCATACCTTAAGATTAGATGCAGCCGGATTAGTAGATCATAATTCATTAATTTCATCATTAGTCGGTCCGATACATTCTATTCATCGTCTAAATTTAGGCGGTTCTCTAATGTCAGTTCTTGCAGCAGGGGGGGTTGGTCAAGCTTGGATAGTTCCTATTGATGTTCAAGGTGGAATCGGTTCTGTTGAGCCAGTAGAAGAATTAGAATCCTTATTGTCTTCAATAAATGGTAGCAGCATTTTGTCCGCAGCTCATGCATCTGTAAGTGGTTCTTCTCAAGTCCTATATGTTGGAACTACTCATGGAATGATTGCTTGGAATACTAGTGATCTACAAGGAGGTGCCCCTCCTTACTGGATTTTTGATAATGTTACTGCAGAACAATTTGTTCGTCCTGCTAATCCTTTCAATTCCTCTCGTTCTGCTATTGTGAATCTGCTTGAAATTGATGGTCCTCGCGGCCCTGATGGTTTGATTACTAGTGAACAAACATTATGGGTAGGTACCGAAGGAGGATTACATCATTTCGATCTTATTGAGGGTTCTACATCACCTCAAACATCATTTTCACGAGATCGGATGGAGAATACTGATCTTGATCAAGAAGGTGGTAATGATATCCGTTCTATATGGATTAGTCAAGATGAAGTGATTGTTGGCTCAGCAGGAGGTACTTGGGTGTTAGAAGGAGACTATTCCAAAGCATTTGGAGTTGATTCAACACATACTCGAATACCTGGTGCGATTCAGTCAGTTGGTCTCTTAGAGTCAGAAAATATCACTCATCTGTTCGCTAGTATTGAACCAGGTCGATTTTCAAACATTGTTCCAATTGATCCGTTATCTTCTGATTCAGATGAGGATGGGATGCCAGATGGGTGGGAATATGCCTATGACTTAGATCCCACCGATCCATACGATAGAGATTTGGATCGAGATAACGATGGAGTTAGATTCGATCCCTCAAGTGGTTACGTCGATAAGGCATGGACAAATTTAGATGAATATCGATATATTGCCACCACTAGTGAAGGATTCAATGGTACTGATCCATTGAACATGGATACTGATGGGGATGGGTTAGCAGATGGCTCAGAATATTGGGGTTGGTATTTTGTCGAAACAAACTTCACTTGCTATTATCTGAATTCGGATTACATCTGTGACGAATCAGTTGGTGCAGCAGCCGAGAGTGTCTATCTTTCGGGCTGGTTAGGAGGAGGAAGTGGAGGAGGTTCCGATATACCATCCGATCCTAGTAATGTTGATTCAGATGGTGATGGAATGCCAGATGGTTGGGAAATCGAAAATCGTCGGTGGATTGGTACTGAGTTCACTGGAGGAAATGACTGGACATTAGATCCTCTTAACCCAGATGATGCAGATGAAGATGCAGATGGAGATGGACTTTCGAACCTTTGTGAATACAATTGGCAACAGACACTAGATTTTGCTAGAGAATCAGGTTTTCCACTGCATGGAGAATCTACCGAGGCAGCAGAAAATTGGACTGCAGTTGATCCTAACAATATTGATTCCGATGGAGATACCTTGCCAGACGGTTGGGAAGCTCGTTATTCCTGTGTATGGGTGGCTACTAATGCAGGAATAAACCCGATGAATGGTTCAGACGCATTTAGCAATCCTGACGGGGACGGATATGATGTAAATAGGGATGGAGTGATTGGGCCGGATGAACAATTCAATAATTGGATGGAATATCACATTGTCGATCGTATTTTGCTTTCAAACCAGAGTTCAGATGGTACTCCTCATTATTCTAACTGGATCACCTCTCTGTATGATAATTCATGGACTCAAGGTCCAACGGTCTCTTTTGGTGAAAGAGCATCATCAGTTGTAGAAGATATATCAATGGTTGATGCAGATAAGGGTTCTTCGGATCCATTATCATCAGATACAGATGGAGACGGAATGCCAGACGGTTGGGAAATTTGGTACGCTAGGTGGGATTCATTTGAAGAAGAATGGACATTAAATCCTGTAGATGGTTCTGATTCTTCAGGAGANCCAGATGGGGATGGAATGACTAATTGGGAAGAATACGGGTCTATCAGGAATCAAGATAATGAAATTAGTTCCATAGTTTCTGTTCCTCAATTTTATCTTTTTGTTGTAGGTGATATAGGGACTCCTCAGCCTTGGAGTAGTGCAGGTGGAAACGTATCTTTTGGTTCTTTTATGAGTTCAGAACAATATAACTTGACAGGTCCAACCACCGATCCTAACAATCCTGATACAGACAACGATGGAATGTTGGATGGGATAGAACTCTTGTTTACTTCATGGAATGAAACCAATCAAGAGTGGACTCTTAACCCACTTGTCCCAGGTGATGGAGGTTATGATGGAGACCAAGATGCTGTAACTGATAGAGAAGAGCTGAATTTAACCTCCTCAAATCCAATCAATGGAGGTTTAGCGCCACCTGATGCTCCAAAGATGTGGGAAGAAGCAGAATCCCTAGATCCGAATGAAGCAACTAGCAGAATTTATCGGATTTTATTTGGTAAAGAAGGTAGAGCCTCTATTGCGATTGCTCAATATGATCANTGGATAGATACAGGTTATGCCCCTCCTCTTTTGGCTACATTACTNGGTATCACTGATCCAAATGACCAAGATACAGACAGGGATGGGATGTTAGATGGTTACGAATATTGGTTTACAGAGTGGGATCTTGATGAAAATAGATGGACCATGAACCCACTTACGGATACAGACATTAATGCAGATTCGGATAACGATTCATTTGATTGTGATGGAGATGGAGTAATTGATTCAGAAGAATTATTTACAAATCTAAGAGAATATGAATCTCGTAGTTACGGTAAATTTTCTCAGATAAATAATATTGATTCAGGTGTTACACTTCGCACCTTTGCTCAAGACTCTATTGATGCTTTGATGCAAGAACAAGGGATGTCTATTACAGAAGCTAGAGACAAGTTATTCGAAGATTTTCGTTCCAAGGATGTTAAATCTAGTGAGCGTGTAATTAGAATTAATTCTGCATATTCTGATAATTTTAATTTGAGTCTGCTTGGTATTTCAGATCCTACCCATCCTGATTCAGATGGCGATGGCCTTTCGGATGGTTGGGAATATTGTTATGCAATTTATCGTAATACTCAGCCTGTTAATGCATACAGGTGGACAACTAATCCAGTTAATTCATTGGATGTTAATTATGACGCAGATGAAGATGGATGGTTCGATCGTACTAGTTCCAAGCCAGTAGCGATTCAAGGCACTTGGGATCAGAGAATATTTACATCAGGGCCTATTGATCATCAAATTTCCCCTGGAAATTCCTATCTCTGGTTTACAAATTGGATGGAATATGACAACGGTACTAACCCAATTCTTGCCGATTCCGACGGAGACTCACGTGTAATGGTTTTCAACACTATTGATGACGTTACTACCTATGAGTCTGATCGAAATTTTACTGACGGTAGAGAGGTATTCAAGTATGGGACAAATCCAAAAGATAACGATACTGATGGTGATATGTTACCTGATTGGTATGAATACTCGAAGGGTTGGAATGAATCAAACAATAATTGGTCCTCTTATCGACAAATTAGTGTAATCTGGCAAGAAATTGGCGAAGATAATTGGAAACCTTTGACAGTACTTTCAGATGGAAATGGTGGACTCACAATTCAGCGAGCAACCTTAGATTGGACTTGGGTCACAATGGACCCAACTGATGCAAGCGATTCTACAGATGACCCTGATAATGACGGTGGTTGGGATTGTGGAGGAGCGACATGTACCTATATTCGATACAACAATTTCCAAGAATTCTTTGGAATTACAAATGCGAGTCTGTCTAATGCAGCTCTTGTAAGGCAAACCCCATTGTTAGATTGTAATGGTTCTCCAATTGAAGAGTGGTGGCAATTCCGTCAATATCTTCTTGGATTATGTCTTCAAAATCCAACTGATTTGAATTATATGAGGATGAACAAGGTAAACAATACCGATCTCTTATACGCTCACGTCGTTGATGATAANGATGTAGATTATTTGCAACAGAGCCCTGAAGATAATGTTGATATTGTCTGGGGTCAATGGACTGATCCGTGGAATAGGACTTTTGGTGACGAAAATCATTTGCCAAATATTGGAAATGGCGAATTCGTATGGGGTTGGTATAATTTGGATATCGATGGAGATCAAATTGCAGATGGAACCGATCCATTCAGTTATGATACTGATGGTGATTGGTTGAACGATTATTTCGAAATTGAAGATGACTTACTCGATGGAATTAGGGGCAATGGCGGTTCTCCGATAAGATATGACGATCGTTCGACCTCCTAATCTGACCATCCGAGGGCATATTCAAAGGCGGTTGCTTCACTACAGACACTATGAGCGGCAGCCAATCGACACGTTTCGTTGGCCGATCGAGTCCATTGTTGTTGATTTTCCTTCTACTAATTTCTTCGCTAGTACCTCTTTTTTCAACAGTCCAAGAAGTAGAAGCGAATTCTAGTGGAAGACATATTTACACTTTTTCAGATGGTACTTCCAGTGCAATCGCTCTTGCATCTCCGGGTTCTCCAGCTCGNAATATTATGGTCAGTTTGCCAAAAGGTGCTGAAGTTTTAGATGCTGAATTAACATTGTCTGGGGCCTCTTCTACAGGATGGAATCAGGTCACAACAACTAATCGAGCAGATTGGATGTCTGGTGAGTCAAATTCCGTCGAGCCTCGTTCTGATGATTTGTCTTTAGGTTTTGACAATCCGGAGACCTCATTTGTTCCGTATGGTATAGATTCCACTACAACTTCAGGAGATGCATGGTACGATGATGCCTCTTTCTCAATTCGTCAACCTCATTCTACCAATGCCTCAGAGTCACGTTTTTCCCAACAAAGATCTATGTCTACAACTTCAGTAGGGACATATTCAGGGGCTGTCTTCAAATATCGTGATTGGCTTGTAGCNTCAGACCTTCGATCAACAACATTTGGAGGCATGTTACGTCTCCTACATGCAAACAATGGTACTCAAGTTCAAGGAGCNGCNTTGAANAATGGAATGATNTCTATCGATACAGATGGTTGTTCCATACCTTCCCTTCCGTTTACATGGTCAGGTTATGGNATACGTGATTGGGCAATAACTGATGATGAGAGAGCGTTTGGACTTTTGACAACATATTACTCTTCNACCTCNTCACAATATCATAGAATTATTGAATTTGATATTCGATACATCAATGAATGGAAATGTTTAGCGGTACATGACCCCTCATCAAATAATCATGGAGATTACTCCGGTATATCTTATGATAGAAGTAGNGATTTGATTTGGGTGAATCATAATTTATTAAATCGTGTTGTTGCTTATCATGCTGAAGATGGTGGATTTACACGAAACTCTACTTTGTTTTACAGTTATTTCATGAATAGTGGAACTCCTAGAGGAATGGTAGTCAATGGTTCGTATGTTTATTTCAGGACATACTCTACATGGCAACAAGATAGATTGGATGCCTATGCCATAACAGGTAATATTGGATCAACATTAACTCAACAACAAGGAGCAAGAAGTATTCCAGCAAATGGTTATGGATTGGTTTATGATGGTCAAAGATTAGTAACTCAGGATTACTATTCATGGTCTACNGCATATTACAGAGAATACGGTTCTGGATGGGCATACGAAATTTCTCCTATTCCAGGTACTTCGACTTGGGTTAGTGAATCTCATGAAACCGAAGATGAAATTTTGGCTGCAAATATGGAAGTTGATTGGACTGCAAGTGCGGCAGGAGATCGAGTTGATTATTGGNTATCTGCTGATAACGGGACTCATTGGGAGCCAGTAACAAACAATGAGACNATTAGATTCACGCATACNGGGACCCAACTNAGGTGGAAACTAGAATTAATTGGCTCCACCGCAGTATCTTGGTGGTCATCCATTGAATATTCCACTGGATACGAATCCATCGGCGATTGGACAAGTGAACTTGTCCAAACAGGAACTGAGATTGGAAGAGTAAGGGCTACATGGATTGCAGACGTACCTCCTGATTCTTCAATTGAAGTACATGTTTCAGCAGACAATGGTACAAATTGGCAAGCTATTGAGAATAATGTAGAAGTTCAATTCGACAACACCTCATTTTCAGGGGCAGGAAATCGATTGAAATATCGATTATTAATGGAGACAAATGATTCCACAGTTACTCCTGTAATCGAAAATCTTGTNATCAATTATGAAGAAGGTTGGCCAGCNAGTGTTCGTTTAGATNTTGGAAACGANGGGACAATGGAATTTACCCATACAGGCGTTTTAACCGATCCTCAGGTAGCAGATAATCAAGAAATGATTGATGCGTTTAATGCTCATACGGTTCAAAATGGTGAGGGTGAAACTGATATTATTCTGGCAATCCATGCAGGCTCNGCAGGAAGAGTATTATTGAGTAATTTAGATATCACNTATCGATANGGATCTCGAGTAATTGAAGCTACAATGGAAGGAGGGACCATTGTTCCAGATGGTGAACATCGAAATTTAATTGTTAGAGCCGCGGTAGGTGACATTGCAACATCGCTGCTTCGACTAGATGTAGATATCATGTCAGGCCAAGGTTCAACCCCACGATTAACTTGGATTAGTGGGAATACATGTTCAATTTCTAATGATCCGTTAGGTTTAGTATCATTTGATTATTCAAATTGTAGTTCTCAAGAAATTGGNGGNGTNACNTCAATTCGNATGCCTATCATGCCNAATTGGGAATGGGATGATGAAAATGATGTTGAGGTAAGAGTGGATTTAGAGGATGACCTCGGTCTTGCAGTAAATGATTACGAGACGGAAAATTTAGATCTTAGAATAGAAAATGACATTGTATTAGGTGCACTTGAGGTGACAGATGAGGCTGGAAGAGTTCTACTCCCATCAGATTGGATGAGGGGTGGATTAAATGCTACATTTACGGGTACAATTTCCTTTGAAGATACATCCAGATATCCTCGNCCAGGAAATTTTGGATTACAAGTAATGGGTAGAAATCTAACTTTAGACGGGCTTCCCATGGAAGAACCAACNATATTCATCAATCAATCCAATCCATCGTATGGGTTGTATTCAATGACATTCCAAACTCCTTTCCAGTCATCTCCGGGAGGAATGTTATTCGAAGTTGGCGTATTCAATATGAAAAATGGTTCTAATTTNGTNAANCCAGGACAGAACACAATCAANTTNGTACTTGACGGAGTCAGTCCTNTGATTATTGCATCAACNCCTAGCGATGGAGATGAGACACATGCTGGAAACCAGCCTATCTCCATTACCATCCAAGACTCTGTTGATCCTCCAGAAGAGATTACTGTACATTATTGGATTGAAAANCAATCAGATTTGAATTATAATAAGGTCCCTGATAGATCTGAATACTCTTCAATGCTATTCCGTTCCCCTGAGATAAAACCCGGAGGAATTAATGTGTTTAACGGAATATTAGATGATTCTTGGAATGTTCACAAAGAGCGAGTATCAATTTATGTGACTGGAGAAGACACTAGTGGAAACACAATCGCATTGGGGGGAGATCCAATCTGCCCTGAACCACCTTCACCATGTAACAAAGATATTCGAGGGATTTCAGATTGGACTGAAGATTTAGTTACGTATATTACTAGAGAAGAATTTGAGCCCATGCTTGTTTCTGAAAATAGTACTATTATTGGGCATGATGACGAAACTCCTCTTCATCCTGGAATCCAATATTTAGCTAGATTGCGTATTGAAGATCGTAACGGTTGGCAGGACATTCGTTCGATTCAAATGGCATTAGCCGGAGATTTAACAGATCCTGAGCAATCAATTTATGGAAACGTAACAATATCATCTGACGGCACTCCTTCTATTCTATTTGAATCGGGTGGAGATGGTCTTGCAGTTTCTAATTTGTATAGTACATATGGTCCCAATCCTATGGCATCAGAAATTGATTCTAAGGAACTATTTGTTGACATTAGATTCCAACTTACTTGGTGGTTTCCTGAAGAGTTTGATACTGATGGAGAAATTACGTTTATTCCTGTGATTGAGGTTACGGATTGGCCATGTAATATTGGGGAGATTGTTCCTTGTCATGATGATAGGGGAGGTCTAGGATTCGATGAATGGAGTTTAGATAACGATCTTCGTTTCGATCTCGCTGAAGGTCATCTTACTGCAACGGACTTGGCTACTGGGAGAAATGTATTCGATGGTGACGAATCATCGGGTCCTAGTTTAATTGCAGCCGGTCAGGTTGTAAGAATTGAAGGAAAATTATTGTTTAGTGAAGATTTGGTTCCTGCCCCGGGAGGATCTTGTGAGATTGTTCTATCTGATTTGGATAATGTTTGGGTTGCGATTCCTAGAGAAGATGGACATTTTACACTAGATATTTTAGTTCCAAATTTACCATCTGGTTATCTTGATGCATCCATGAGTTTGGATTCACTTCCAGGCCTTGCTGAAGATGAAACTGAAACATCACCGCGATTACAACTATCAGTTGATGGGACTCCTCCCGAGATTCGTGAAATTGCTCCAACAGGAGATGTGCGAATTGACCAGGCATCTCAGGTTCAAATTAATTTGTTAGCTTCTGATTCTAGTGGATTTGACGAGGATCTAACTAGCGTCTTGCATTATCGAATACGTGCAGGTTCAAGTGAAATATCTAGAGGAAGTGTTCCCTTATCTGAACTAACTGAAATACAAAATCAAGCGATGTGGAGTGGTAAATTAGACCTCACAGATGGTGGGGCAACTGCACTTCTACCTGGTTATCTTGTTGACGTATGGATTACCGGATCTGATAGTGCAGGAAATCCTTATGAAAATTATTTTAATTCTGAAATACAACCCTTTGACACTTGGCGGTTGGTTAGAATTGGACCTNAAATTGATCTANCTAGCTCTATAATTAAATGGGATGATCCATCTCCGACCGGTGGGGAAATTGTTACATTAAGAATTGAAGGAACTAATGAATTAGAGTACGAAGGAGAAGTAAAATTCGTAATACAAAATGAGGTTTCNCCAGGCATTTGGGCAGATGTAGATGATGCTGAGACAGATTTGAATATCTTGCCGAATTCTACCTATGATGCTGCTATAGACTTGATGACCTTTGGTGTTGATTCTACAGAAGTTGAACGTTATCGACTAGTTGCTAGAGATGGGCACATAGATGTAGATATTTTGACATTAGAATCTCTTATTATCCAACCATATCAAGCAAGAGATGGAGAAGCATTGGGTCAACAAATTGAAGAATCTCAATTGACATTCCTTCTGTATCTTGCTGCCTTATTTGGTTTAATTTTTGGAACAATCATGTTAGTCCTGTACAGGCANGATAATTCTAGTGAAAATGAGGATGTTCTANCCGAGCAAGAGCAAACAGATCTGGTTGTAGAATCAATGACTTCTGAAAAGAGTCGTTCTGATCNACCTCCNCCTCCAATTCCCGTCACACCTCCTCCAGTTCCAACGTCTTCTCAGGGACTCAAATCTCCTCCTCCTATGCCTCCGGGTTTACAATCTCCAAGTCCCCCAGTTAAGGTGGCATCTCCAGTTTCTAATCCTCAACCATTACAGTGGAGTGATGAACAGTTAATTTCTCAAGGATGGTCNACNGAACAAATAGCGACTTGGAGGTCACAACAAGCTCAATCAACATACCAACAATCCACTCCTCATTCTGATGTAACTGGAGGAGCAGCAGGTGCTACATATTCTGAAAGAGTAGTTTCTCATGTAATGCAAAAGTATGGAATCACAGATCGTCAATCTTTCTTAGCAGCGGCAGAATTCTTTGATTCAGATGGCAATAGATATCTGACTACCGAGGAATTAGAAAAGACTGCACGTAGTCTTGGCGAAGGCGCGTGAGGTTTCTCAATGTCAGATGCGATGCCCCCAATTTCATCCTCTAGTACAGAGAAGATGTTATTCTTGCAAGAAAATATGGTTCATTTTGTNAATCAAATGTCAATGCCGGTTATTGAGGTAAGTTTGGTAATCTCAAAATATCTAAAAAAATTAGTNGATGTTTTGGAGGAAAGGGCTCAACAAGAAGACGAAGACCTCTCTAAAGAGGTTGTAAGTCCTTGGCCAGTAGAGGTTGAATCTTCTGATACCGATCGTCCTGGCATGCCTCTTGAAAGAATCTTAGAAATTGTAGATGTTGATAGAATGGATATTTTGGATACCATGATTCGTACAATTATCAATGGAACTGAATTACCCTTTGTCGATGCAGTTTTAGCATTAAGAAGATGGGAACATCTTGCTCGTAGTCAACTCTCTAAAGCATCAGGGACAGGTCAACTTTTCTCTCCAATGATTTTACCTGCTGAGTTCTGATAGATTCAGCATCGAAGATTCCGTAGCAACTCGATTATTTGCCACCCACCAAGCATCTACAATCGAATATAACCATAATATTGGCCAGAGAATGATAGAAAGTAATAGTGGAATTTGAAGTAAAAACCAATCTCTACCTTTAGCATGTTCTCTGTTGAAATGCTGGCCTAGGAATAGGAATGGAATTAATGCTAGTAAAATTGCAATTAAAGGCCTCATGGCACCCCAAGGACCGACTCCTCCGGTGAATTCATACCAAATTATTCGAGAAACATTGATTGGCGTTTTAGCCCTATTTTGTATTTTTTCGGCTAAATCTAGATCGTTTCCCTCGACCTCGACTGTCGCCTCCATGACGCGTGGTGTGCATTGATGCTTCTCAAGTTCTCTGCTATATCGTGTAAGAAAACTAGTTTCTCGGAAGTTATTCAATTNGGCAACNATTCGGGTGGGGTAGATGTACAAGGTTTTGTTGACTGGTTTCGAGCCTTTCGCAGGCCTGAAAACTAATATCAGTGAGGTCGTGGCTAGATCCTTGAATTTGAAATCGCTCAATGTTGAGTTAGGCCAGTCGGAAATTGGGACAAGAAGAGTTCGAAAAAGGAGTCCGAAAATTGAATGGCGTTCTGAGATATTGTCAGTAGACAAAACTGGTAGTACACATATTTCAAAAGCTATTCTCTCGGATTCAATAGAGGATATAGATGCAATCATCCATCTTGGATTAGCAAGAAATGCTTCACTTCCTAGGATAGAAACCCGAGGATTGAATATGAATTCTTTTTCTTCACCAGATAACACTGGTAGAATGGTAACTGGGAAAATAATCCAAGGAGCTCCTTCAGAGATTCCAGTTTCTGCTTCTATTGAATTAATTCAAAATGAAGATGTAAAATATTTGTATGAAATTAGTGATGATGCAGGTGGATTTGTGTGCAACGAAACTCTATACCATTCTCTTCATGCTTTACACGATAAGGATAGGGATTTGCCCTGTATTTTTGTCCATTTGCCTTCAGAGGAATTCATGCATATCAATGAACAGGTAGAATTTGTTACTAGAATATCTGCTATTATAGTACAACNTAAGCATATTGACGTAGTTGGAGCAGTTTTTGAGAATGATGGAAAATGGTTAGCTAGTAAACGAAAGGGACCAATTCATTCAGATAAGTGGGAGTTTCCCGGAGGTAAAATTGAGTCTGGTGAAACTGAATATCTCGCATTGGTTAGAGAATGTAAAGAAGAATTAGATTGGAAAATTACTCCAGTAGATAGAATGATGGTAATTGATCATNACTATCCTAATTTTACAGTAACACTTCATTTTTGGAAATGTATCTCGCAAAGTGAAAATGCTCCAAGTACAAATAGTCACAGTGAACATCGATGGATTAAGACCTCTTTGTTACATGATTACGATTGGCTAGAGGCAGACATTCCGTTGATAGAATATATTCAATCTACATATNAGATTTAATCATTCCATTCTCTNGAAGACCCATCCATTTCCATTCCATATCCATCGCCGACTGTTCTCGGAACATGNTTTCTACCTTCATGATATGTTGCTTTTTCAATCCAAGAGATTAATCCAGTCATCTCCAACAACACATCAAAATGTCCTCCTAGTGTAGTTTCACCTTCTAAGACAAATCCTACTTTTCCTACAATAGATGCCTGTCTAGATAGTCGAAATAACGTTGAATTTTCAGTTGAATCCATTGTCATTGCATCCATTCCGGTATCGAGAATTCGTTGATCTNTCAGTGCTTGAATGAAATAATCAATTGACCCACCATTTCCGTNCATTTCTNCCCAAACTTCATTTTTAGGATAAGGAATGCTTTCAANCTGATTTTCAGGTACGAAATCAGGGAATAGGCCCTTGATTGAATCAATAATCGCATTAGANGATTCATGNGCTCCCACCCNGGTAGTGATTCTCACNGCTGGTCCTTCCATACCATTCTGTAGTGATGGAAGGTCATGGGTGTTCCGATAAATTAGNGATACATATAATGTAATTCTAAATGATTTTTGAATAACAAGTTTGACGGCTAAAGGGNGAAGTTGAGGNCATGGACGAGGTCAAGATTCTGACAGTCATCCCCGTTCTCGATGAGTCAAAACACCTCGATAGATGCCTTACATCACTTCGCAATCAGACATTCGATTCTAAACGTCATCGAATTTTAATTTTAGAAGGGGGCTCTAGTGATAATTCCAGAGAAATNGCAGAAAAACACTCATCTCTAAGTAAAAGTGAGGGAGGTCCTGAGATTGAGATNTTAGAAAATCCAGGTAAATATGTATCTGCTGCAAGAAATCTTGCTCTTGAAAATGTGGGNGACGCAACACATATGTTTGAGATAATTGGACATACTTGGGTTCCAGAAGATCATCTTCAATTAAGAGTGGATGATTTACTAGATGCTGAACAATCTTTGGGGAGACATATTGGTTCGATGGGTTCGAAAATCAAACCCTCTGAGGAAAGAAGTGGTATGCCAAAGNCAATTGAATATGCTCTTCATTCTCCATTAGGTGGAAGTGGCCAATTCGCTCAGTTCAAAGGTAGAGAAGCAGCAAACTCTCCTGCTTTTTGTTTACATCGTGTTGAAGCGGTCAAATCGATAGGCGGTTGGGATGATAGATGGATTGCAGGTCAAGATCATGATTTGAATCACAGGTTGAGAGAGAATGATTGGCCNGTGATGCGATCGGATGTATCGTTTGTGAGTATGTCAAAAAGATCCACTCTGTCTGGTTTATGGGGTATGGGTCGAAGATATGGATATTGGAGAATGCGTCAATTGCGAGTATATCCTAGGCGTGCTAGATTACGAGAATTTCTTCCTTGGATTGGCTTTATATCTAGCTCTCTTTCATTTATTTTGTTTTTACTTTCTACAGATAGTTCTAGTATCCTAGGGAATTCTACGATNCTCAATTTTCCGNCTGATATTTTTTTCTTCACTACNTTGTTTTTGTTATTTGCATATTTTAGTGTTTTATTGCTTGCATCAATAACAAAGACAAGTATTCTACCAAACCTGGGTATTATTCTATCTATTCTTACGTTGCATATTTCATTTAGTTTAGGTCTACTTACTGGTTTATTGCCAATGAAACCACCCATAAATGAACGAATCAAGGGCGCGAACAATTCAAACAATGAGGGTAGGAATTAGTATNATGGCCGAGAAGAATGGTAGCACCTCAGTAGCCTTACTTCTGGCTCCATCATTGATTTTTCTTGTCTTAGATATGTTTGGTCCGCCTGCTGTAGATTTNTTACTGTCNGAAGAAATTTGGATACCATATATTTACTACGGTTCATCATTAGTTTTCGGCTATATTTTATTCCGTCGTTCTAGAATTGTTAAGGATATGGAATGGCACCGTTCTAAGAGTATTCAGCGATTAGAAAAAGTCTACAAGGCGGAAGACAAGGGAGTTTGGTTGCGTTCAGAAGAGGCAGATAATCGTTTAAGTATCGATGCAATGAATCGACCAATATCTTCACAGAAAAAAGCNGCTGAACGCCTCTCTGGTTCAGTTTCTCAGATTAATCATGAAGGTGGGCCTACCGAAATAGAATCCAATGAATCTGATGTTGAGAATGTTGATTTATTCTTGGAACAGGATCATGTTGCCAGAAGTACAGCTAGAGTTACTGGAAAGACTGGACCAGTAGAATTTGTACAGGGTGTGACATTGAAAGAAGAATCGAGGGCAGAGTCTGGATTGTTCAGAGGTGCTATGCGTAAATTATCTGAAGCCAGAGAGTCAGCTGCTCTNAATCAAATTAATTCTCAGAAATCAAGCGCTTCGATTAAGTCTAGGGATTCAATTCAACCAGAGNTTGATTCCACTCAAAGAGTCTACGTTAGACCCGGTCAAGATTACGATCCATCACCCCTGTCCATGAATTCTAATCCTCCTCCATCAGTTCAAACAAACGAACCTGTCGAATCCAATATTCGACGATGTAATGAATGCGGGTCACCCATGGATGCTAATGAATCATATTGTCCGAAGTGTGGTTCTTTCTCTGAGTAGTTTCGGGAACGATTCAAAGGGGGCCAGTAATACCCAAAAACTGTAGAGGGGCCAACATGACCAGTAAGAGGGATTATTACGAGGTTCTTGGAGTTTCTAAGAAAGCGTCTAATTCAGAGATAAAGAAGGCCTTTAGGTCCCTAGCTAGAAAATATCATCCTGACAAAAATCAAGGTGATGAAGAAGCAGAGGCATTGTTCAAGGAAGTACAAGAAGCATATGCAATTCTATCCAATGAAGAACAAAGGAGACAATACGATACATTCGGCCACAATCGACCAGATGGAAACCCATTCGGTTCTGGTTTCCAAGGCGTAAATATCAATTTTGAAGATTTATTTTCAGGAAGTGGCTTTGATTCAGTATTTTCTCAAATTTTCGGTGGAGGGAACTCTAGAAGGCGAGAAAAAAGAGGAAACGATCTATTGATGAGACATAGTATATCATTTGAATCGATGTTCAATGGTTCTGAAGAAGAATCAGATATCGAATCGTTAATTCAATGCTCTGAATGTTCGGGTTCAGGTGCAAAATCAAAGGAAGGCGTATCGATTTGTAGCACATGTGATGGACATGGTAGAATTACTCAGACACAACGAATTGGTCCTTTTTTACAAGAATCTGTTACTGATTGTCCAAATTGTAGAGGGACCGGTAGGGTAGTCACAGATCCCTGCTCATCTTGTAGGGGTGATGGAAGAATAAAGAAAGAGCGAACAATTCGATTCTCTGTTCCAGCCGGTATCTCTCATGGAACTAGAATGAGAATGCAAGGTCAAGGAGAGCCTACACCTGGTAATTCAGGGCCACCCGGACATCTATACATCGAAATTTCTGTTGAAGATCATGAATGGTTTGAACGTTCTGACTCTGATTTATTGATGGCATTTCCAGTTGGATATCATGACTTGTTAAGGGGTAAAAAATTTGAAATCCCTCACCTTGATGGTTCTCCTTTGGTTATTGAAATTCCGGCCGGATCTAAGCCAGGAGATACTATCGATATTAGAGGACGAGGTATTCCGAATAATCGTGGTAGAGGAAGGGGAAATGTGACTATATTACTCAAATTACATGTCCCTGAAAAACTTTCCAAAGAAACACTTTCATCATTGAAGGAATTAAGTGAATCAATTGATGTTCAAGTAGATGAAATTGAAGAATCAATTCGTAGAGAAGCAAGGAATCGAAGAAGAGGCTTGTAGATTATACCGTTGTCTAGAGAGAATCACTCTTCAGAATCACCCAAAGCTTTGGATGGCATTGCTGCCATAGGAGTCCCCCCAACAGTTCCTGTAACAACAACATCTAATTTGGTTGAGCCTTGAGAATGCTTTACTCTAATGAATTTTAATTTGTTGGCTTGCATCTTGTCNAAAACAATTTCATCTTCAAAGTGAAGATGACTTGGATGAACCTCCTCAATTTCTACTCTATCTCCCATTGTAGCCGCAAGTCTTACCCCAGCGTGCTCCCATGTTACACTAGAGCGAAGTCCAATCAATAATGTTGGTTTTTTCATGTCTAATCTCCAAGCAGCAATGTCAAGATTTTCTGTCGAATGTCTAACATCTGGTCTCCCCCATTCATGAATCAATGCATCCCATTCTGAATCTCCCAATGACGATAAAGCAGCATCAATATCATCATCATCTTGGGAATCTAATCCTATACCGCTGAGTCTTTCACGTAGTCGAATTAATCGTAGTCTTTCGTGTTTTTCTACTCTAATCATGTCTCTATCTTTCCATTGCCAATATGCAATCGGTAAAAGCGGTGAGAGCATAAGTAATCCAATAACAACATAAAATCCGATAAATTCACTTGAACGATCAAAATATATCGGTTCATCAACATCTTGTAATTCTAATCTCAGAGAATATGAAATTGGAATAGAATCAGAAGTGCGATTTTCATCTAAAGAAATNTGAATTGCATGTGTTCCCTGTCCAATGATATTCAAAGTACTGGCAGAATCAGTAATATTTGACAAAGTAATAATTCTCATTATGCAGCAGTCAGTTGATTCAGATGAGGGAATTATCCTGACTATAGATCCGTTGATGTCATCTATCTCGAAAATCCAGTAATCAATATCATTGGTATCATTAAGGTGCCCATTATACCAACTTCCATCATCTTGGATATCAGGATAAGCATCCTTATTTTGTTGTAAATTTGTTAGAGTATCTGGTGCATCTCCAAAACTGTTTCCATCAGAAGGGGAGTCAATAGAATGAATAATACTGTAAAATACAGGATTTGATGAACGAATATGAATTAGAAGAGTTGCATTTGTTTCTCCAACATTTTCTATTCTCAATATTCCTGATGATTGATTTAATTCAGTCATATTTCCATTTTCNACATATCTTAATTCAATCAAATCAGTCGTTTCGAATTCTATCTCTAAAGGTGACCCTGGACCTACCTTCAGTAGGTAAAAATCACCTTCTGAATCTAAGGGCCCTATAGTACCATTAATTCTAGTTTCAGGATAAATAACATATGGATTTTCATCAGCGTCAGACCAAATATCAATAATAAAACTATACGGGTTTATCCCTTCTCCATCGTTTGAATGAATTTTCAAATACACACCCTCATCAGTGGGTATTTCAACGAATTTAGGATTATTTCCAANTGTTTCAATTAGAANAGGAATTTGACCACTTGTATCTAAAATATCTAATGTGAATGGAAATCNNGAAGTTATTTGATACAGATGTAAAATATCTCCTTCATTTCCTGAAATATGGATGACATCTGTGTCTGATTCCCCCAAAATTCCAGTATTTATCTTAGAAACAGATGCTTGTACAACATCTTGGTGTCCTGAATGTTCTGGGTGATCGGTTATTTCATGACTTACAGAATCTGGAATAACCATTTTCAATTCCCATTGACTAGATTGAAATGACTGATTTGAAAGAATTGAGATATTACCAGAGGTAACATTTCTAACAACTTCATTGGAGGTTGGAGTTAGCGTATCTGAATCTCCATTTGGCCAGATAATCGATACCTCCACTGAGGGGCAATCTCCATTGACATTCTGGCAAATCATGCTTATCCATGCGATACCATCAGTAGTATCAATTTCTAAATCCAAACCTATTCCCTCATCAGCGTTTGTTGTGCCTATTGGAGCAAAGGAAATGATTAGAATTGAGAGAATCCAAACAGCCCAAGTGGATTTGAGGCGGATGCCCATATACTGCTGTCATCCGGACTGGCTTTTAGAATCATTCAAGCGGGTCTCTTCTCTCCTTGGAAACATGGGAGCCCTAGGTCGAACAGTTGTTGGGCGTAATCGGTATGCTAGGATAATAGGTTTAGGTGACCGACGTTCCCCCTGTGTCCATACTCCCTGTATTGTAAAAATCGAGGGTGATCCTGATTTACATCATTCGATTGCACCATTCTCATTTTCTCGTGATGGTTCAGTCTCTCCGGCAATACTTTCTTTACAGACTTTAATTGAAGAAATGGATATATTATCTCCTCCTTCAATTATAAAATGGAAAACATCTGAGGGCCAACATCTCCCTCCTGTATTGAGCGAGGCAGATTCAGGTAAGTTGGGTGGTGATGAAAATTTCTTGATTGTTTCATGGCAAACCTTGCATCATGATTCTAGATTAATGGATGAAAGTCTCGCCCCGGATATCGTAATATTAGTTGATGCTCCTCAACTAATTTCTTCAGGAAAAATTTTCCTCGAAGCAATTCTTACACTTAGGGAACGCTTCCCCTCTTCGTTACTATGGGCTCCCGGAGTTTCTGGCCCTGATAATGCTGCGTTGTTATGTTGGTTTGGACTAGATTTGTTCGACTGTGCTAGGTCCAGATCAGCAGCTGCTACGGGACATCGTCTTACGATGAATGGTCCCCGTCCTATTGATAATGATGAAGATCCAGATATTTGGATTAGAGATTGGGAAGATTCTCTTCGATTTATTCGTTCTTCAATAAAAACAGGGAATTTGAGAGAATTAGTTGAATCTCAAGTCCTCAACAGTCCTCGAAGCGTAGAGCATCTGAGGCGTCATGATTCTTTGCTAAGGGGGAGAAAATCGATACTCGCAAGACATGTATCCCAAGATCGTCGATTTAGATTTAATTCTAGTTCTTCCAGAAATGACCCACTAGTCCATGACTGGAAAATAAGGGTAGCTGACCAATATACTCCTCCCTCTCATTGTCAATCGGTTTTACTATTGCTACCATGTAGTGCTCGAAAACCATATCGAGAATCTCAAAGTCATAGAAGATTTTCACGTCATATCCCATTCACTTGTGTGGATCAAGTAATGGTTACATCTCCACTAGGATTGGTGCCTAGATCCCTTGAAGATTTTTGGCCGGCTGCTCATTATGATATCCCTGTTACTGGAGATTGGGATTCTGATGAAATTTCAATCATACATGACATGGTTCAATCATTAGCAGAACGAATAGGATACAAAATAGTCATCAATCATTCAGGTATCAATTTGAGTTCAATTAATGGAGACTTTGAATTAATTGATACACGGCAAAATTCTACGGCTGGTTCACCTGAAGCATTAGAAAGACTAGAGTCTACTATTTCTGAAGTAGTTAAGAGATTGGAAATCAGAGGCCCTAAAGGCCATCGTCATAGATTAGAAATGTATCGATCAGCATCACGATTTTTGTACGGTAATGATACATGGTTATCTGACGTTAAAATCGAAGGGCGTCCACCTCGATGGAGAATTGAGAAAGATGGGAAACAAATTGCTCAATGGCACCCTCAATCAGGTCGTTTTGCATTTTCCAAGTCTTCTCTAAATATATTGCATGACGGTAATGTCTTACGCAGAATTCATCTTATTCCAGATGTTGAATGGAAGGGGGATATTTTTGTTTCAATTATTGAATCATATCCTGATGGAATTAGAGAAGGTGATGATATTTTAGTTATGCAAAATAATATTTTGATTGGTTCAGCAAGGGCAGTAGCACCAGGATGGGAATGGAAAGGGTCTCCTGGCAGAGTAGCCAGATCTCATCATCGAATTGGGTGAAACCTGACTTTTGATTGTCGGAGCGGTTAAAGAGGGGAAGGAAGTCGCAGCGGTGCAAGGAGAGGTATCAGTGGGTAGAATGCATGCATCCGGTCGTGGCCGAAGTGGTTCTACTAAGCCGTTTGTAGACTCTGCTCCAGAGTGGTCAAATACTGACAAATCAGCTATCGAAGAGACAATAGTAGATCTTGCACGGAAAGGACACACTGCGGCTCAGATTGGACTTATTCTTCGTGACCAACACGCTGTTCCTAACGTTAGATTGGTGTTAGGTGAGAGAATAAGTCAAGTTTTGGCGAGAAACGAAATATCTCCTGAAATTCCTGAAGATTTGATGAACTTAATGAGAAAGGCGTTGAAGATGTTAGATCATCTTAACTCCAATAGAAAAGACATCCATAATCGTCGTCAACTTGAACTCGTTGAATCTAGAATTCGTAGATTGTCAAGATATCTCAAGGGCACTGGAGCTTTAGATTCCGATTGGACGTACAAGAGAGATCAACTACGTCTGGCTGTGAATTGATAATAATCGCATAGGTCTTGAACCTCCCCGCGTGTGTAGAATCATGACGCGCCTCATAGAGTTGGAACCATTTTCTGGGTGTTCCGAATCAATTCGCAATGCTGCGCGGCATATATCAGATAATCCAAGCCAATCTGTTACCTTGCGTGCTCCATTAACAATCTCTGGATGTATTGCATTATCCATGATTGAATCTGCATTAATCGATCTGGGGCGCCCGTATAGTAGACGTTTCGCTCCTTCATCTGTCGATAACTCAGGAATTTTTATTGATATCTTAGATACTCACAATGCAGATATTATCTGGAACTCAGATGAAGCGATATTAACTCTAAATCCTACAATTGTTCACGCACTAGATGGTCACAAAGGTGATGAGAGACATGGACGCCTATCTCCCGTAGCTACTGCTGCATCATTGATGGAAGAATTATCTCCGGATGGTGCTCGTAGTATTCGTCTAATTCCTTTTTCAATTGCCGGGAATTGGTTACATGATGCGATGGATCAAACTTATGATCCAGTATTTACCATTATACGCGATTATTTACAGAGCGTTGGACGAATAAAAGTCGTCCCCCTGCCGGAAGTACCCGATCCTTCAGTGGAAATGCTTCCTGAATTGGACCCATTTTTGCTTGAAGGACTTACATTAGGATGGAGTAAGATGGATATTGAAGATCGAGCAAGATCACTTTCTACATATTTTCTTCCACTACTATCTAGCGAACGTCCATCAACTCCTCGAATAGAAGAATTAGGATGGCATCGTGTTCTAGCTCCTGATTGGTCCAGAGATTTAGCATCTCAACTCCATGACCTTTCCAATGAATGGAACCATTCTCGTGAAGTACGTTTGTTCGCGAGTAGAACTGTAGATGGATTGGTTAGAACTGGTCGGTTTGAATGATTATTCAATTAGGAGCGTTCTACCACATCCACCACAAGGTAGTCTTAGTGGACGTTCATCAGAAGTAATTGGATTTGCTTGNTTACAAATTGGGCAGTCAATTACTGGAATTTTTTTATTGGGAATATCATCTAATTTATCGATTCTGTGACTTGGTGAAATGAAGATAATAATCAACGAGAGGATAAAACTTCCACCCGCTGCTCCTAGTATGAGCGTCATTCTAATGCCTATTGTGTAAAATACCAATAATATAGATGTGGAGAGAATAAGCCAAAATAATGATGGTGATCTCGCTTTCGTTCGAGTTCCCCTTACAGATACAGTAGCACTCACAATGAGTATTGCTAACAAGAGAAATAGTCCTATCATAGGCCCATCAATAAATGATGTTGCGGGAGTAATAGTGACTCTGAAATCATCTATTCTCTCGTCTGATGAGAATGAGACGCGTACATTCTCTGCTATTCCTATTCTAAGGTGATTTGAATCAATTTCTTCAGAGAACACATTTGAGATTCCTTGAAGTGGATTTGTGGAAAGAGTTGCATCTAAACTCACCTTTGTCCAATATGTTTGGGATTGTGAACGGACAAATGATTCAATAAAAATGAAAGAACCTGAATCTAGAACCGTACTAGATCGAATGGTGATTGTAATTGGTTCAGGTCCGAAGGAATTTTCTCCATTCATGTCTATGTCAATATCTAGAGCTCCTTCTAAGTCAAATGGTTCACCACCTAGAATTGACTTTGATTCTAATGCTAGTGCTCTATCGATGAAATCTGCTAAATCCCTAGAACTTCCTGTGAGGTAATTTTCAAGGATATCAAGTTCCGAATCATCTACAACACGGTTGTTCAATCCATCGGCACCAACAATAGAACCTGAATCTCCTAGTTCTCTCCACCATGATGTTGAGTCAAGACTTTCGTTACCGATGTTATCTAATCCCCATCGAATCCAAGTGGCTACTGCACCCTCTATCTCCATCTTACTTGTTCTTTCAAGACGATCATCTACTTGATTTACATCGATTTCAAGGTGTAAATTGGTACCTCCTGTTCTTACAGGTTCGTTTGAGGGGTACCAACCATCACCATCATTTGAGCTGCCATCTAATGTTAATTCATGGCTAATTTCTGCCTGAATCATTACTCCTTCTTGAGGCCTAAGTGTCAAATTGAATGGATAACTTCCTGATTCGGCATCAGATGGAGATGTCCATATGTAGACTACTTCTACACCAGTAGAAGTAGTACTAACATAGGGATCTCCTCCGATTTCATTTCCGAGAACTTTAGCAGTCAACGTTTCTGCAATAGCAAGTTCATCTCCAAATTCGGAATGGAATCTCACAGGGAAGTATACTTGATTTCCATCTACATTGGGTTCCATCATTTCGATATCTAGTAGTGGTGCATCAAGATACAATCCACTTGCTGATTCTGGCCCGCCCCACATGATGATTGCTTTGGAGTCGTCATCGGGATTAGACCAAATAATTCCTCCATTCATGAATGTAGTAACNCTAATTGTATCTCCTCTTGAAACCGCCATTTCATCCATAGATANCTCGATGACGAAGGTACCTTCTCGACCGGGTGCGAACGGGATGCCTGTATTACCCCCCTGGGATCCTGTAAATTTTTCATTTCCGATTTCGATTTCTGTAGTGAAATTACCCCCTCCTGTAGAGCCACCCTCTACTCTGAAATCGATTCTAAATTCCCAAGTTCCAGAGGGTATGACCCCTGAGGCTCCGATACTTGATTCGAATTGTGCAATTCTTTGTTTGTCGACACCTGCATTTTCAATTTCAAGTTCATACAATTGATTCTTTGAAGATTCTGAAGGTGACATTGAACCTGTTTTCGAACTGTCTGCCTCTCCAAGAAAGAACATCACATGTTGTACAGGGCCTTGATGTACAGTAGCTTGTTCTGCTGAAATATTTTGTACTGGAAGCAAGGAAATTAGTAAAACGAATAGAATCGTGATTACCAGACTTCCACGTTTCATGTCTCCCCCACCACTCAATAGCCCTTGAATCCCACGCTAAATTATTCGTGAAGGAATACTAATTTGATTTCTGAATTTTCACTGATTTCAGTTATCCTAGCAAAACCCATTCTTTCTAATTGAAAAATATCTCCAACTTGATATTTCCCCGTCTCAATTAGTCCTTTATTTTCAACTATTTCATCNCCATTAGATGTGCTTAAAATCGCAGGCATAGTATGATTTTCAAGTAACCAATGAACAATTGGTCTACGATCCGTTCGTTCGAATTCATCTGCAGAAATTTTAGTACTTTTAACGGTGGCATTTGCAAATTCTTTCAGCCTTATTTCTTCATTTATGTCATCTTTTTCTAAGACAATAATGTCACCATTTTTCGGAGATGGCCAATCTCTGTAACCCATTTCACTGTCATCAGGATGTTTAGGTAATTTTAGAATTTCAGAGTTCCATTCTTTTTTCAAATCTAGAGTCAATAAAGCATTATTNTGACCGATGAATGAAACTCTAGGAGTTATCTTATCTATCACCTTTGAGTTATGTGACTCAATAGTTGTCATTGAGACTGAGATGTCCTTTTGATTTAGTCCAAGTTCAATCCAAAATGCTCGTAATGCTTCAGGTGAAAATCCACGCTTTCTGAGAGCCGCTATAGTGGGTAAACGTTGGTCATCCCATCCGGAATATTTGCCTTCTGAAATATCGGCCTTCATGCCACTGGTTGAAAAACCCCCAAATTCGTGAACCTTGACTCTTCCCCAATACATCGTTTCAGGATAATCCCAGTTCCGTAATTTGTAAAGTAAAGTCTGCTTTCTTGTGGAGTCCATTAAATCTTTACCCCGAATAATATGGGTTACTCCTTGCAGATGATCTTCTATTGCAGATTGATAATCTAATAGTGGCCATACACGGTATGTGTTGCCTACCCTTGGATGTGCAGTTGTTTGTATCCTTAGAGCAGGCCAATCCCGTAGAGCCGGATTTGGTAAGTTTAGGTCTGTCTTAATTCGAACTACTGCGGCACCATCATTCCATCCACCTTGCGGATCATTCATACGTTCCCATCTCTCAAGTTGTTCTGATGTATCTAAATCTCTACATGGGCATTCGTTTTTTGCATCTCTAAGAATCTTGAATTCTTCTGCTGAGCATGTACAAACATATGCATTTTGATTCAAAATATCCTCGTTAGCATGTTCAAGATAAATGGCCATTCGATCTGATGCGTAAACAATTCTTTCAGGTTTTTTCCCGGTTAACCATTCATACTCCTCTTGAATTTGTTTATACGCCCAAATTTCTGGAGGTTTTCGCTTTGTATCTGTATCATCAAATCTTAGAATTACTTCTCCGTTATACATTTTTGAGTATTCACTGTTGATTATTACTCCTCTACTATGTCCCAATGTCATTGGGCCNTTAGGGTTGGGAGCAAACCGAAGAACAACATTTTCCGCTTGTTCCAATGGTTTGAGCCCTTCTCGACGTTCTTTGACTCTTTTTTCTAATGCTTCAGGTGCTTCTTCAGAAAGNAATTGTCTAATGTGGTCTAAACCTCTTGATTTAGCAATATTATTCGCATCTTGTACGGCTGGAATAATTCTAGAAACCAATTCTTTAGCATGTGGCTTTAGATCAGGGTGTGCTCCAAATACACGTCCAAGAACTGATTTCATTTCTCCTTCGCCTTCATATTCAAGAGCATTTTGAAGAGAAAACGTCCTGATTGCCTTGACAATTTCAGGTTGATCAACAGGATTCCCCATGGTACTCGTACTGGGCTGAAAGGCGCTCACTCTTACAATTGCCGATACCAGAAGTCTACAGACGACTGTCCNCCAGTATTTTGCGAAATTCTAGGCCTTAGAGGTAGTTTTCCTTTTCCTGCTTCTTTCCAAGCTCTTTCAACGGTGGTCCATGACCATCTGAGATGAGTATGTGGGGAATCTTTAGCTATTANCAATGGAATGGCATCCTTAGTTTTTGGATCAGAGGGGTACCCCGAACCAATTTTAAATCCACACTCTTNTGAAATTCGTTCTATTTCTAAATCTCTATGCACCTTCGCAAGAATTGAAGCAGCACCGACAATAAGATGTTTAGAATCGGCNTTATGTTCTGAAATCAATTCAAAATTGTTCGAGGTTGCTTTGATTGTAGAAGATACATTTCGACCAAATCTTTCTTGATTCACATCACACGCATCTAAAATAAGTTTAGTAATATACTCCGAACCAATATTATCTATTGCTTTTGCAAATAATTTGACTTCTATATTATTGAGAGTATCATGTTCCATCGCACGATCGATTTGTTCTGCGCTAAATTCCACTATGGAATATTTCCAATTTTTATATCTCAATATTTTATTTCTGATTTCTAATCGTCTAGATGGTGAAAGTGCCTTTGAATCATTTACTCCTAGTTCTTCTAAAATATTGATTTGAGCCTCAGGAATACCTAATGATGCAACAACTAAAGGACCGATGACAGGGCCCCTTCCTGCCTCATCAACTCCTACAATCATGATTNTNTTTAGAGGTCTAGGTCAAAATCGGTATCGGTCATTTTCTCCTTTTTTGTGGATTTTCCGATGGTTTGACTTGGATTGATTCTATCAGAACTATTCTTAGTGTTCTTTTTTGTTTGATTTGATGGCATTAATTTCTCTCCGAGAGTTTTCCTAGAGGAATTATCAATAAGTCCTAAGGCAAGTAAATCTGCTTCTTTTAGATTAGATTCTTTGGTATGATGGTCTAAAATGTCTGTTGCAGCACTAATATTTCTTGAATTGATTTCTGATTTTACTCCTCCTGACTTATNTTCAAACTTTTTTGTCCAATCTTCTACTTTTTCTTCAGGTTTGACTTCAGCTTTTGTTAGAATTTTCTTCATATCCTCTTGACGTTTAATCAGTGCCCGGTTTAGTAGTACAGTACCTACTGCAACAACAAATATTGTCAGAAGTATTCCATTGTTCTGAGTGACGAATATAATTCCTTCAGATAACAGTTCTGAAAATACACTTGGTTCATCCTCATCATCTGCTATTCTGTAATAATCGCCCAGATAATCAATGTCTTCTGCGATTGAAAAATTTACTCTTGGATCNGAAATACTCTGTGCGATCACTTCGAGTTTAGCAGTTCCATTAATCTCAAANCCAGTTGGGGTNGTTGCGAAAGCAGTAAATGAAAAATTTTGATTAGGTTGAATATCTCTTACCTCAAAATATCTGATATTTGCAGTATTATCGAATATTGAATTTTGAGGAGGTATTAATCCGAAATTAGATGTCACATTCATGTCCAGAGAGACCATCATTCCATCAAGGTAATTTCCAGTGTTTTGAAATGTAATTGTCATTGTGCAATTTTCATTTTCCATCTTAGTTTGTTTATCTTCCAATTTCCAGTCGGTAACTGAATCTACAGAAATAGAGTATTTCTGTATTACAATTAATTCTTCTTCAATGAATGCTCCAATTGTAATTTCTCCGCTTTTCCCGGCCATTGTTCCGTTCAAAATCTCGATAGATAGATCGATGTCAGTTGATGTTTCTCCTTCTTNAAGAGTAATTTGTGATNAACCTAATTCTACATTAGACCAAATTGGATTTGATAGTACTTGAATTTCAACCTGATCATTGAAATTCCCAGTATTTGTGATGGATACATTTTCGTGACAAACAACTGGATTTTGTGTACTTGAAGGAGAGATTAAACTACAAACGTTATTCTCATCAAAATCCAGTGAAACTCCTCTNATCCTTTCAATNGATACTGATTGATTTACTGTTAAAATTTCTAATGGCTCAAATTCATTGTAGGCGCTAATTCTAATGTTTATTTCACCTGAAAATATGTATGGTGACGCATATTCTATTAGAACAATGCCTGAATTGTTTGCTGCTAAATTTTCTATTTTGTAAAGATCAAATGTTCCAACTGACCATCCATTGTAAGCAAATGATTGGTCAGGAACTGTGTNATCAACAGGTAGACCTGAATCTAACATAGGTTGAACTTTGATTACAAGATTGGCGTTGTGATTTCCTACATTTCGTAAAGAAATAGGCAATAGTACCTTTTCTCCTGGTTCTACAGTAGCAAAATTTTGATGCGAATCTATTGAGATGCCCGAAACTGCTGTCACTTCGATTGTAAAATTCCAAAACGATTCTAACCCTTCATTTTGACTAATTGCTTTAACTGATATTAGGTGTTTACTTCCTGCTAAAGGCATTCCATTTTCTACNTTTGGGACATCTACTCTGAATTGTATCCAGATTAGTTCATTTGAATTAATTGGGATATCTTCGCCGATTGATGGNACGGAATTTCTTGGCCAAACTATATTCCATCCTGATGATGAAATAATACTCACATTTGCGAAATCTGAAATTAATGCATTGTTAGTGATATTGACTAGAATATTTGTTCCAACACCTGGTTCAATAACAAAATTGGAGCCAGAGTTACTACCAAAAGAAAGACTACTNGATTCTTTAGTAACATTGCTGATAGTTTGTTCTTCCAAACTATGTACTGGAATCAATAAATTCGATGAGAATACGGCGATAATTGCCAAGGTGACGAGCCGTGATGTCGCACCATTCATGTGCCCACACTCAATCCTTAGAGGTTTAACTCGTTGTATTCATCGTTCATTATATCAGCGGATCTGGTATTGCTTCAGCCAATGCAAGAAGGTCAAATTCTCCTGCATGAATGGGTACTTTTAACCCATAAATTTCGCTTACTTGTGGATCTATTTCACCAAAGGTCCCTAATTCTATATCCCTAATGAGGATCTTAGCTCCTCGACCAGGAATCCATGGCCCAATATTGTCGTCCAATGGTTCAAATGAGATGTCTTCTCGTGCTCCTAGATCTCTTATCAGGGCTTGAGCAATTCCCTTTGCTGCAGTAAATCCTGCATTTGTTTCAGCACAAGCCCATGCAACTCTCCAAGCGTTACGATGATCTCGAACTACTTCGCCACATTCCTGAATTCTTTGAGGTAATTCATGATGCCTGTTTTCTGCTAATATCTCCATTAATGANGGTAGTATGTTTTGTCGAAGAATTGTATGTTCAATCGTAATTGGATTTGAAATTCTCGTTACTTCACCTTGTTCCNTCCATCTCATGTTCTNGAACTGAGAACTATCATTAGATAGAGTAAGACTCTGGACTTGTTGTATTCCTTGGGATGAGAGACTTTCGTTAATTCTNCGAATTAAGTTTGCCCGAGTTAGTGGTACTCCTTCTAAAGCAAGTGAAGAATGAGCTTCACCTAGAGATTCATATCCAATACCTGTTGCTATTTCTTCTACAATATCTATCGGATGTAATATATCGAATCTCCATCTGGGCATTTCGATAATGTGAATTTTTTCTCCAACAGAGGCATCTCCCCANCTGTTTGAATTCAGNGGGCCTTCTGTTGCCGTTCTAGTTTCAATTAATTTTCCTCCCATTCGTTCNAATGCTGATTGAATAACTTCTGATTCGATTTTNCCTCCTAAAATCCGCTCTAAAAGTCGTTCNGGCAGAATATGTCTACGTGGTTTTCCATTTGGGGAAACTAAATTTTCTCCTTCTGCAGTTGTGAGATTCATACTTTCGATAATTCCCCCTCGTTCTGCAAGAGATAAACAAACAAGGAGTAATGATGCCTCACAAGCTCTTTCATCCCATCCTGTTACATCAATCATGAAATCTGTAGTAGTATCTTTNACTGTTGTGTGGCTACCATTAATTATTGGAGGAAATGATAGTGTTCTTCCAACTGCATCTTCGATAATTGGCACCAAATCCATTCCATCAAGAAGATGAGCATACTCCATACCTTTGGGATGTGAGTCAAGAATTTGTTGCACACTCATAGTAGAATTCATTGCCAGAGGAACGAATCTATGATCTCTGTCTACAGCTTTGACTTTGAATGGAGGGGCAAGAGTAGATAAGTCATGGACTCCAATNGANGCGAGTCTACGNTTTCTTCCAAGAGTANGATGTAATTTTTCCTGATGNTCCATTAATGATTGAATGAATNAGTCTTTTTCTTCTTCTGTTGATCCAGTATTTACATTTCTAACTACTGCGCCCAGAATTACTGGACGTATAGTTGAGATAGAGGGTTCAATTTCCATTGTAATCGTTCCTGGTTCAACTNNCAAATTCGGGGGAGTTGGGTTAGAATAAAGAAAAGCACGAGATGCTCTTGTCATGGTTTCAACGGATAAAAGATCTGNNCGATCTGGAAAAACCTCTATTTCTACTCCTTCTTCATCTATTCCTTCAACAACACATCCAATATCAGATAGTTGGTTTTCCCATAATTCTGGGTNGTAAAATATACCATGTAAGGATAGTAGATGTCGAATTGAATCGTGTCCATACTTCACTGTTGGCATACTATCCCNGCCTGTCGGTGGAGGCTTCTTGGTTTGACCTCTTCGTCTATCTACGAGACCACATTGGTAGAGGTTGACGAATACCATCAAGTCGTAAACCACTTAGAACAGCGGCTTCATGATTAGTTGCTCTTAGGTGCTGTCTTTGTAGTAGTTTGATTGATGTAACTCCCATTGCTTGCATCCATCCTCTTGCGTGATCTTCCATTGATGATAGTTTTACATCGAGTTCAGTAGCTATTTTTTTCACCCCTGTAGGTTGACTTTCATCTCCTATGAAAGGTTCTGAAACAATTCCATTTAGNCCAGCTGCTATTGACATCAATGCTTCTGAGGGACTGGGTGTCCAGTCAGTCTTCAGAAAAACACTCATTTGTGATTTTTGCTTTGAACGNGCCATTCCCACAGTAGGTAAAGCAGAAATCGCTGGTGCNGAACCAATGGTGCNAACATCGACAATTGCGCCTGCCAATCCTAATTCACCAGTCATTCGGAGTAATTTCTCCACTCTATCTACACCATCCATAAGGAGNACAGGAGAGTCTTCCGGAAGAAATCCGATAGCAATTGTTGACATTGCGTGAATGGCGGATTCGTTTAGATTAGGAAATGAAGAGATGTCAATGACTGCTCCACCAGATTCTGATAATTGTCCCCGTAGCGTCAAGTAATTTCCTTCATGAATTCGCAAGTAGTCATTTTCTCTGGGAGATGAATCTACAATACATGGTTGTCCCTCTAATGCAGAACCTGCTTTAGATGGTCCCTTCTGAATTTGAGGAATCCAGATATTTCTGAGGATAGTTCCTGAAGATACTCCCGGCATAGTGATTTCGCTTGATAAGTTGACTACGGAAGAGGGAGATAGAGAAGACCCCTGAGGGCAAAGTCGTAATCCGTCAAATTTACCTGATGAAGAAATTTCAGGCGGTTCTGCACCAACATGTTCATCTGAATCTGCTTCAATTACCGTTGCCTCCAAGGTGAGTTTGAATCCATGAGGTTCCAAAATATCGTTTAATTCAACTAATTCCTCTGCATCAATTGATCGACTTTGAGCTCCTTTTCCNACAGAGCGGACTCTGCCGTCTACGACGATTTTACCGCCNATCATTCCAGATCCNGCTTCAATATCTACATTTGAAAGTGCAACTATTGTTCCATCAATCATTCCTGAGCCGATTCGTTCTCCAACCATCCCTCGGATGACAAGAAGTCCCCCTGTCATCGATTCTCCTGCATCGACACCTACATCATCTCGGACAATTACAGTTCCTCCAGACATCCCTAATGCGACTCTGTCTCCTGTACCTTTTTCGAAAATNGTCTTTCCATCACTTTGAAAAGCCGCAGCCAGATNTCCTGTTTTACCCTCAATCTGTAACAATGCCCCTTGATTTGCACTGCCNACTAGGTCTCCTAATTCACCTAGAAGACGCATCTTCAGTTTCGCTGGAAGATGTGTGAGGACTCCCGTTTCACCTTTTTTCGGTCTTTCATCCCCATCTCGTCCCCAACCTATCTTCAATGCTCTATCAAGTTGAATGGCTTGATCGAGCGACTTTGCTACTTGTCGAGTAAGTCGAACGCTCTTCTGAGTGATGTCTGCTCTGGACTCCATTGTGGTCGCTGGCACTAGACCGTCCTTGACCCCTTCGCTCAAAATCGCCTTGGAATGTTTCATAGATGGCCCGCTATGGGATGTCATTAGGTGAGGGTGTATGAGCATCAAAGTAGCCATTAATGGATTTGGAACAATCGGGAAGAGAGTAGCGGATGCAGTCGATGCACAAGATGACATGATAGTGGTTGGAGTAACTAAGACAGGNCCCTCTTTTGGCTGTGANCTAGCAGTCAAGAAAGGATTTCCTTTGTATTGTACTTNTGATGACTCNTCTAAGATTTCTGCATTTTCAGATGCAGGATATACTTGTTCTGGAGGGCTTACTGATTTACTATCAATTGCAGATGTTGTTGTGGATTGTGCCCCTGGTAAACTTGGTGCTGAAAATATCGAGAAATACAAGAATGCAGGGATAAAATATATCTTCCAAGGTGGCGAGAAACATGCACTCACTGGACAATCGTATACCTCTAGTGCTAATCATCTAGAGAATTTTGGCGTTCAAGGAACTCGTGTTGTTTCATGCAATACCACTGGACTCTCNAGAACGTTGGTTCCACTTTACGAACACTGCGGTTCCCTGAAGGTAGAATGTACAATGATTAGAAGAGCAGCAGATCCAGGAGACTCTAAGAAAGGTCCTATAAATGCGATTTCTCCAGTNTTGAAGGTTCCAAGTCATCACGGGCCAGATGTAATGACTGTAAAACCCGAAATTGAGATTAACTCCTTGGCAGTAGCGGTCCCCACAACAATAATGCATGTTCATGCTATTGTTGCAGACCTACCTTCAGGTCATGGTTTAACTACCGATTCAGTAATTGATATGTGGAAAGAAACTCCTAGAGTAATTGTGATGGAGGGTGCTAAAAATCGAATTACTACTACTGCTGAAGTCATGGAGATGGCAAGAGANATAGGTAGGAAATGGGGAGATCTTCACGAAATTTTTGTTTGGCAAGATGGAATAAGTCTTCAAGGAGATAGGCTATATTATTTCCAAGCAATTCATCAAGAAAGCGATGTAATACCAGAGAATGTAGATTGTATTCGCGCTTTAATGGGTACTGAAGAAGATTGGAAAGTAAGCGTCGCTAAGACCGATTCCGCAATTTCCTCCTATTACGGTCTGTGAAGTTTATCACACATATTCATGCAACCATGAAAAGGGGAGGTGCCACATCAATGCTTATGCAAGCGCGGGCTTGGAGTTTATTTCTTGTTTTTTTATTCCTTGTTCCTTTGCTTCCGTTATCTCATTCTTCTATTGAAGAAATTGATCAAGAAAGTGAATTTTGGACTTCAGAACAGGCATCCCAACATTGGAGTGTAGGGGCTAGCCCTATTTTGGAAAAATCTCCTCTAAGACTGACGAGTGGTCTTCTTCATCCAGTTACCGGTTCATTTGATCCTATGCTAGTTACGCCTTCGCTTCCAGGTATTTTACATGATAATTTAGACGTGATTCAAACAGGCATGTTAATTATTCAGGATGTCGATGCCGATCGAACCGATTTGGAAGAATGGTTAGAGATTCAAGGGTTTCCAATTTTGGATGTAATTCCCGATGATGCTCTACTAATTCGAGTTCCAACCAATCCACACCAATTAGATGCTGCAATTTCCTCTATCGCTTCAAATGAAGGAATTAGATGGTTTGGTAGTCAACACCCTGGATGGCGATTATCTCCTCATCTCCCGACAACGGGTACTTTGGATGTGAATATCATTCCTGCACCTGATCTTCAGGATATTGAAATTCATCAATTAGAATCTTCAATTTATGTTTTGGGAGCAGAAAATGTTCACTGTGATTCTTGGCTTTGTCAAGTTGAGGGAATCCATTCTAATGCCTTGATTGATTTAGTAACCTCTGGCTCAATTCTTTTTATTGAGCCATCTCCTAAATTAATTCTAGAAAACATATACGCCCGTACAGTTTCTAACATTGATAACGTAATATCTAATCATAATCCTTCGCTTACTGGTCAGGGGCAAGTAGTTGCGGTTTCAGATAGTGGATTAGATCAAGATCATGGAGATTTTAACGGGAGAATTCGTGCAGTATATAACCAGTATGGTCCAGATAATTCTGCTGCTGACATGCACAGTGGACATGGAACTCATGTTTCAGCTACATTACTCGGAGACGGTTCGGGAGATAGCAGCGCGAGGGGCATGGCTCCAAATGCTACCTTCCATTTCTATCAGTTAGAATATGATCAGACTGGAGCATTAGCAAGATACGGTTCATTATTTGATATGTTTAGGCACTCATGGCAGCAGAATGCTAGGATACAAACAAATTCTTGGGGTTCAGAAAACCTTGGTGGACAATATAACTCTGATTCAAGATCAGCAGATTCTTTTTCAGATCAATATGGCGATTTCCTGGTTCTTTTCGCGGCTGGAAATGAAGGTGCTTCTGGTTCTGGAACAATCAGCCCTCCTTCAACCGCTAAGAATGTTCTAACGATAGGGGCTTCTACTAGCGGTAGACCAGGAACCGCAGCAGCGGGGCAAGTTCCTACCTTTTCTTCTATTGGCCCAACATCTGATGGCAGGATAAAACCTGATTTGGTTTCACCAGGAGTTCAGATTTGTTCTGCCAGGGCGCAAGAAGCACAATATCCAATGGGTTCTTCCTGCTCCTCTGCCAGACATTCTGATGGCACTACCCCTCTTTATCAACAGATGGATGGAACTTCCATGGCAACACCAGTTGCTGCTGGAAATGCGTTATTAGCACGTCAATTTTTGACAGATGAATTCGGGATATCTTCTCCTCGATCGGATCTCCTCAAAGCACTATTAGTGAACGGAGCGAAAGATATTGGCGCTCGAGACATCCCGAATATGGACGAAGGATGGGGGCAAATCGATCTAGAACAAACTCTCTATCCAAAGGATGGAATAGTTCCACTCAATACATTCATGGATTGGAATCAAACTTTACAGCCAGGATATTCGTATGTTTACACATATGACTGGGATTCCTCTCACGGTGTTGATATTACAATTGCTTGGACTGATGCTGCTGGTTCTTCCAGCGCATCTCAATCATCGAAGAGATTGGTCAACGATCTCGATCTTACTGTTATTGCTCCTGATGGTTCTACTTACAAGGGCAATGTATTCACGAATGGGTACAGTACTACCGGGGGAGTTAATGATGCCCTCAATAATGTTGAAAGAGTGAAATTACCTCCCTCCTCAACGCAATCTGGAACTTGGGAAATTCGAGTTCAACATATGTCTGGAAGTTCTCAAGACTTTGCTATGGTAGCAACGTCTATCGGTTCCGAGAACTTAATTGCTGACCTAGCAGTATTCTCTGGATCACTATGGGTTTCAGCAGATCAACCACTAGAGGGTGATGCAGTTGTAGTCAGAGCGTCTTGGCTAAATCAAGCACCTGGGGCAGCATCTGGATATGACATATTAATCGAAGATATCTCTACCTCTCCTCCTACAATCATTCTTGAAAGTAGTAGAGGATCAATTCAAGGCGGGTCTGCAGATTCGATAACTACTCAGTATACGTTTTCTACTACTGGAGTTCATACTCTTAGATTGACATTAGATTCAGCAGCACAAGTCCCTGAGTTGAACGATGAGGTTAACGGTACGAATAACAACCAGATAACATATGATGTTAATGTGACTGCAATAGGCGTTCGAATTTTACCTTACTTAGAAGATGGGAGTCTACCAAGTTCTCCTGAAGAACTAGCTTTAGCAACTCATAAAACCATCGATCCAAGTGTCACTTCATCGATATCATTCGATCTTGATTTAATGAATGAAGGAACAGCCTCAATAGATGCTGGATTAATTGTCACTCCTGTTCAAATTATTCGTGAAAATGGAATACTCGATGCGCCAGATGACGAATGGTCTAGAACACTATCTGAATCTGGACCTTGGACTCTACCTGAAGGGGGTGCTTCGGGTTCTACACGGACAATTTCCCTATCCTTAGTGGATGAAGATGCTGATTTTAATGATCCATATGGNGCTATTTTTNCTTTACCNGGAACNTANNTTGTNGANTTGACAATGTATGATCGAAATGCTCCNTTAGTNTCCTANACNNTGAGATTAACAGTTGAAGTTGAGNGAGTNGAGGGNCTNGATACAGTACTNGCAGGAGATCAAGGNNTAGCAGGGAAACCNGGAGATACAGTTGGATATACAATCACNGTTCGTAATTCGGGTAATGGTCCNACGATATACACNGTAAGTTGCGAAAATGANCTAAGNTGGCCNATAGAATTAGGAAANGGNAATACNTCTTCAATCGAGTTAGATCCACTAAGNCGTTTACAATTCATTGGGTTGTCAGTTCGAATTGTTATTCCTCAGGCATACATGGGGGAACCTGCTGCAGGTTCATCCGCAGTAGTAACGTGTAACATCATTTCTACAATTGATTCATCCGTTACNTCTACTGAAGTTTCTACTGTCGGAGTTTTGGAGAGTCGTGCATACTCTGTTGATATTTTTGAGGAAGATGGNACTCCAATTGGGCCGTCNGGTTCGGCAATTCAGCGNGCTGTNTTAAACGATGANATAGTAAATACCTCAATTCATATCGAGAATAANGGGAATACTGCATTCGATGTTGATGTTTCAATGAGTACTGGATTNGTTTCGTGGCCGGTTTGGCTTTACGTTGATGGCGCTCAGGTTTCCTCTCCATACTCAATTAATTTACAACCCGGAGTAGTATCCTACCTGCAAGTACAAATGGCAGTTTCTGCTAATGCTGATAATTTTGACGTTAACGTGATAACAATCCGGACCTCACTTTCAGGTTCAATTCCTACAGTTAATCAAACTAAATTCATTGTTGAACAACGTACTGATTTCATTCTCGAGGGTCCTGAATCAGGAATTATTGATGTTACTCCAGGATCTACATCTATATTCAATGTAACAGTACAGAATACTGGTAATGTCCCAGTAGTGCTAAATTGGACTTTCCCATCTTTACCTGAAGGATGGTCTATTGGTTTTGCATCAGGTTTAGCTCCATACAGTTTGTCGATGGGCGAAGAAAGAACAGTCAAAGTTGGGCTTTCTGTTCCCTTAGGTCTGAATTCTGGTGTCTCTGAAACTGAAGTTGGTTTGCTGGTAATGGGAGGATTAGCATCTTCTTCGCTTGATATTTCTCAATCTGTTGTTCTTGGGGTCCGTGTCTCATCTTTAGCCGTACCTGTCGTTGATTTTGCTGAAAATCGATATAATGATATTCCTAGAGAAGAATCCACTGAGATTATTATGGAATTGTCAAATGGTGGTAATTTGCCTCTCACGGTTTCTGTAGATTTAATCGCACCAGAAGGATGGAATTATGCCATCGATCAGACCTCTATTTCAGAACTACCACCCAATGATTCTGTTGAGGTCATACTGACACTCAATCCCTCAAAAGATGTGTCTTCTGGGGTTCAAGATTTTGTGGTCATTTGTATCGTAGATGGTATTGAGACAGAAATAGGAGGTTTTGAAGTTACAGCCGCTGCAGTTACATCAGGTGGAGGTGCAATTGGTATTCTTGAATCAGCAGGTGTTCCAGCCTGGGCTGCTGGGATTGTAGTGATGGTGTTACTTGTTGGACTATTTGTTGGTGTATTTATGCTTAGAAACAGAGGGCTATCTTCTTTATCAGACGATGAAAGATTGATTCCGGCTGGGTCTACTTTGAATCAAGGTGATTACCAAACTCGTTTCGAAGCAGCGATAAATACTGGAAATGAAGAGAATTCCATGGTAAGTGGTGGAGTTTCTCAAGCAGAGATTGATGCTGCACTAAATAGCGGACTTGCACCTTTACCNCCTCCTACTCCNGAAGGATTNCCTCCTGGTTTCTCCTCTCCTCCTCCTCCAGGTTTGCCTCCTGGNCTCCCTCCGGGATTCCCACCTTCCGAATAGTCCGTTCGACTTATGTCTAAGACCCTGTTCAGAGGGGTATGGATTCGAGTATAGTGCTCTTCGGACCGCCCGGTGCAGGTAAAGGNACTCAAGCAGGACGTATAGTAAAGGCCACTGGAAAACCTCAGGTTTCCACCGGTGATATGCTAAGGGCAGCAGTGGAAGAAAGAACCGAATTAGGGCGAACCGCAAAGGGATATATGGAAGCCGGTGAATTAGTACCCGATGAAGTGATTATCGGCTTAATCGAAGAGAGAATAAAACAGCCTGACGCTTCTGGGGGATTACTTTTTGACGGCTTCCCTAGGACTATCCCCCAGGCTGAAGCACTTCAAAAAATAGCTCCTGTGTCAATGGTAATTGCGATTCATGTTGAAGATGAGTCGATTGTCGAACGAATCTGTGGAAGATTTACTTGTGCATCCTGTGGAGAAGTTTACCATGATTTATTTCGTCCGTGTAAAGTAAGAGATATTTGTAATTCCTGTGGTGGAACTGAATTCAAACGCCGTGCAGATGATTCCGAAGAGACGGTTCGCACTCGTCTTAGTGCTTACCATAGTCAGACTTCACCTCTTGAAGCATGGTATGAAGACCAAGGTCTTCTCAGACGAATAGACGGGAATCATACTATTGATCAAGTTGGTGAAGCAATTTCTAATCTTTTGATTTAATTTGATTTGGTGTTGCAATGAAGCGTAGAAGTCGAGATAGAAAAACTAGGGTTCAGAGAGCTGAGCAAGCTATCTCTCATCTTGAAAATATAATTCTTGATACATCATTAGATCTAGATATTAGAAACTCAGCAGCAGAGGATATTTTTCGAACCTGTATGAGGCACAATAGAACGATTCCAGAATCAGTTAAAGCAATGATTTGTAGAGAATGTAAAGGAATTCTAGTTCCTAGTAAAACCGCAAGAATTCGAATTAGAGATAGAATTCGGATTACAACTTGCTTAATCTGTTCGCGAACGAGACGTCTCCCGCTTTTTCAGGAGGAATTAAATTGAAAATTCCAGAATGGGTGATATTGTCTGCTAAGGATCCTGATTTGAAATCCACAGTTAGATTAGGTAGAAATGGATTAACTGCCTCGATAATTAAAGAGATTGAAACACAATTATCTGCACGNTCTTTAGTGAAAATTCGACTAAATCGCGGATTTGCAGTTGATTCAGAGCAGAGAAAAGAAATTTTTTCTCATTTAGAAGAATCAACATCGAGTACTCTTGTTTTTTCCAGAGGAAACGTAGCAGTTTTTTGGCGTTCATGAATAGTTCTACAGGTTTTTTCAATGGATGGTTATTTGAATCGCCTAATAGAGGGATGAATCATGGGGGCCCTATCAAGGAACAAGTCATTCTGGCTTCGTTGCACTTTTTTACTATCTTCTTTGGCCATGTTTGTCTTCTTTCCTGTAGTCCAAGCAGGAGGAGGAGGAGGTTTAGCAGGAAGGCATTGGTATGTTGAGCATATTTCTGCCATGCCTGATTGGGCATTGCCTGCTTCATTTTTGATTCTTTTAGGTGTATATGGCCTTATTATCTTTGAATTAATTGACCGTGCATTGGCTGCTGTAGTTGGAGGGATAGTAGCTGTATTTACCTTACATATTATTGCGGCTGGAGACCCCAATACAACAGGACCTGATTTACTTGACGTAGTAGTTTGGATTGACATGGAAACTGTCGGTCTTCTAATGGGAATGATGATTATTGTTGGAGTATTATCTGAAACTGGAATATTCCAGTGGGCCGCAGTGGAAGCTTACGCTCGTAGTGGTGGTTCAATTTGGAGACTTATGGTAATACTTGCAGTTGTCACTGCAGTATTCTCTGCTTTCTTAGATAACGTTACTACAATGTTGTTGATTGCCCCAGTAACTATTCAACTTGCTAAGGTTTTGAATCTCAATCCAATTCCCTTGTTAGTTGGGGAGGTCATGTTCTCTAATATTGGTGGTACTGCAACGCAAATNGGAGATCCACCAAATATTATCATNGGTGCGCAACTTTCCAGAACAAGTCTAGCAGGAACGCCCCTTGCTCAGGAATCTATTGCTTTCATTGATTTCGTAATTAATCTTGCACCTGCAGTTTTCTTAGTCTTCCTNCCTTCTTTGTGGTTATTGCATCGCCTAGAGCGTGAAGGTCTAGATTTGCATCGCGATCGTGATATTGAATCATTGAGAGAAACATATGGTGTCAAGGATAAATCGTTATTGATTAAATCAGGAATTATATTGTCCCTTGTATTGATTGCATTTTTTGCCCATAGTGCNGTTGCACATCCGTTATCGAATGTNGCAGTAATTTCACTTATTGGCGCTTTTCTGATGTTGCTGGTGTGTGCTCCTCATGAGATTGAACATTATCTCGATGAAGTTGAATGGACTACTTTGTTATTCTTCGCNGGACTCTTTATTCTAATTGGTGGATTAAGTGCGATGGGACTGATTGATGCACTAGCAGAATGGACAAGTGCAATGATAGCTAGAGCCCCTGCAGAAAACCGTTTGTTTGTTGCGTTAATGTTGTTACTCTGGGTTTCTGCGATTGCTTCAGCATTTATTGATAATATTCCATTCACTGCAACTATGGTTCCTGTCATGCTTGAAATTGCTCAAGATGTCGATTTAGATCTCCCATTGGGACCTCTAGCATGGGCTCTTGCTCTAGGCGCATGTTTGGGAGGAAATGGTACATTGATAGGAGCATCTGCNAATGTTGCAACAGCAGGGATAGCTAGCGGGGCAGGACATAACATCACATTCATGCGTTTCTTCAAGACTGGTTTCCCTATTATGATAGTCAGTGTAATTTTAGCGTCAGTTTACCTGTACATAATGTTCGTAATGTGGGAGATACATGTTGCCCCTTCAGTTATCCCATATGCTGTNNTTGCAGTAGGGGTTCTTGGAATGGTGATGATTGGACGCATATGGGGNCCAGCAGATATCACTATTGTCGAAGAAGAATGAACTTCTGTCCGTCAGCATCAAATCATGCCGAGTTTACCGGATAGCATGCAAGAGTGTCATGTGTGCGGTCTTCTCTTNGGGGGAGGAGACCGTTGTCCNGANTGTAATGCCGTTTTTGCATCTACTGTGGAGACAGAACAAGATGAATCTCTTCCGACCGGCCCATTGCCTGGGACTTCCTCTCTTACTGAGGTTCTATCAGAAGTAGAGGGANTGAGTGGCCCCTCNTCTCCTGAGAGTGATTCNCGTACTAATCTCCCGTTTACANTAGGAGGGGCTCGGTCCTCTCCAAAAGTACAACTATTGTTCGGAGCCGGAACGCGTTCAGATCTTAGTATGAGTCCAATCGAAGATGAACCTCAGACAANTGAAGAGTCAATTCAAGAACCGGTTGAAATTTCTCACACTATCAATGAAAATGAAACAACTAAANTAAATTCNGAAATTGCTTCTAAACCCGAAACTAAACCCCCAGTTCAGGAGATAGTTNAAGAAAAACCACNAGAGGAAATGTTACTGACATCTAGGGTAATTCCTTCAACTCAAACTATTGACTCAGTAGAATCAGATGATGTTGTGTATCACGATTTTTCTGATGAATCAAATTTTTCAGAGGTTGAGGTAGATTTCGATAANTTAGTTGATCCTGCAGAGTCAGCTTCTGCCTTTGAACCAATTGATGGTGAGATTCGTTTAATTCAAATGCCNGCTCGAGCCCTACCTCTTATTTCACCGTTCCAAGAAGGTGAGGAAGAGGCAATGATTTCGGGATTTGAATTAATGCAAAATGGAAATTGGGGAGGTGCGGCGAGTATTTTCATGGAATTATGTGAAAAACGTCCAGGTGATGCGCANGCAATCAATAATCACGGATTATGTTTACTACAATCTGCTTTGGCAGAATTCGGACAGAAACCTAATGAAGATCCAGCTGAATTACCATATTTTCATGCGGCAATATTGACATTACGTCAGGCGGCAATGGCGGATAGGAGCTCTGCAATTATTTTAGTAAATCTTGCTACAGCATTAGGTGCAGCCAATCGTCATGAAACTGCTATTCCTATTTTTGAAGCCGCATCGTCGTTAGAATCAGATCCCGACCCAAATCGAATGAATAATCATGCAGTTACACTACATGCATTAGGGCGCGATGTCGAAGCTACAACTATGTTAGAAAACGCTCAATCATATAGTCCAGAAGATACAATTATTGGAGAAAATGTTAGAGTTTTGACAATCACTTTTTAACAAATTTTGAACACTTAATCTCGCTATGCGTCTCCGTTGCGTTGATATACGGGTTGTTTGTCGCGAAGATGCTTAGTGCACCCCAGCATGCGCTCATGATGGGGGAAGCGGTAGAGGCCGAGCCGCCCNGCGGGGAGACGGTTTGGCTAAAGACACCGAAGATCGACATATCCTGAACACCAGAGGAAATAATATCACACAGGTGAAGCGGATGAAGGAAATCCGCGATGCTACAGAACCTGTCTGGGGAATTGCTCGGCTTGAGAGCTGATGAAGGTCGTGACAAGCTGCGATAAGCTGCGGGGAGAGGCATGAATCTCTTGGATCCGCAGATTGCCGAATAGGACCTCCTGTCGCTTTGCGACATTCCCATTAGGGAAAGGGAACCGCCTGAATTGAAGCATCTTAGTAGGGCGAGGAAAAGAAATCAATCGAGATTCCGTTAGTAGTGGCGAATGAACACGGAATAGGACAAACCGAATCCCCCTTGGAAACTTGGGGGAGATGTGGGGTTTGGGCCGTCTTTGTCTAAATTCACGAAGCAGAAGTCGCCTGGAATGGCGCACCATAGAGGGTGAAAGTCCCGTATGCGTAGTGAACATGACCATGTGACGTGCCCAGAGTACCGTGCGTCGGATATCGCGCGGGAATATGGGAGGCAGATACTTCCAATCCTAAATACGACTCAAGACCGATAGTGGACCAAGTAGCGTGAGCGAACGCTGAAAAGTATCCTTTACGGGATGTTAAAAGACCATGAAACCAGATAGGAACAGACTGATATGGCGTGAAAGCGATGAAATGAGCAGCGTCATATCGTGCGTTTCGAATAATGCCCCTGGGAGTCTTGATCACTGGCGAGGTTAAGTGGTAGATCCACGTAGCCGGAGGGAAACCGACATGTCCGCAGCCTTCGGGCGAGGGACGAAGTGTGCTCGCTTGGAGTCAGTGGTGGAGGACCTGAAGCCCGTCGATCTATTCCTGGCCAGATTGAAGCCCGGTGAAAGCTGGGTGGAGGATCGAACCGTTGCTGATGTGCAAATCGCTCGGAGGAGCTGGGTATAGGGGTGAAAGTCCAATCGAGATGGGCAATAGCAGGTTCCGCGCGAGACTACTCGTAGGTAGATCTCTGTGGAGATGGATTGTGTTGTAGAGCACTGATTGGGTATTTAGGGGGAGCAATCCCTCGGTACGCTGTCAAACTCCGAAGATGCAATCGTCGTAGAAACAGGGAGTGAGCCACGGTGGGTAAGCTACCGTGACGAAAGGTGAAGAAACCAGCATGATGTTAAGGTCCCAAAGTGTCAACTAAGTGTTAATCAGAAACCGTGTCCGTGGTCGAAGACAACCAGAAGGTGGGCTTAGAAGCAGCCATCCTTGAAAGAGTTCGTAACAGATCACTGGTCAAGCTTGCGGGCCGGGAAAAGGGACGGGGCTAAAGTTGACCACCGATACATCATCCCTCCGAAAGGAGATGGGGTAGCGCGGCGACGTGCTCGGATAGAAGCGAGGCTGTGAGGTCTCGTGGACCGTGTACGTATGAGAATCCAGGGAAGAGTAGCAGCATAGTGCGGTGAGAATCCGCACCACCGGAGGGGCTAGGGTTCCTCGGCAATGATCATCAGCCGAGGGTTAGCCGGTCCTAAGGACATCCTTAACCGAGATGTTCGAACAGGGAATTGCGTTTATATTCGTAAGCCTTCATACAATAATGGTGACGGCTTGGGCTAGTTTGTGCGCGCGTGTCAGCGCGTCGAAGCGTCCATAACCGATCGGAGAATCGTCATGATGAGAAGATTGGGAAGGCGTGAGCTAAAGACAGATAATGCCTAGGTCCCGTGAAAAGCCGTATGAATGACCGTACCGAGAACTGACACAGGTGCCCCTGGGTGAGTAGCCTAAGGTGTGACGGAATAAGTACCGCGAAGGAACTCGGCAAAATTGCTCCGTAACTTCGGGAGAAGGAGTGCCAGCTCTGAAGAGAGCTGGTCGCAGTGACCAGGGGACTCCGACTGTTTAATAAAAACATAGGCGACTGCTAGACCGAAAGGTTGCGTATAGTCGCTGAATCCTGCTCAGTGCAGGTATCTGAAATTGGGTTCCAACCTAACGAAGGACCTGTAAACAGCGGGGGTAACTATGACCCTCTTAAGGTAGCGTAATACCTTGTCGCTTAATTGGCGACTTGCATGAATGGCTCAA
>NZTS01000017.1 GCA_002697105.1 Methanobacteriota archaeon
CAATTCACCTTCCATATCAGCATCTAATTCTAAGAATTCAGAAGGATAACCTGTTGCTTCTGCTACCACATCCAAAACACCTGCCTCAATTTCTGATACTGCTATACTTTCGGAGGTTGATTTTGATTTAACTTCCGACTTTTCGGAACTCATCTCTGAAACTGGAACTTCATCTATTTGAGATTCAACTATTCCAGTTTCCANAACAGGATTTGTATCATTTTCATTATTTTTTTCAAGATTTAATTCATCTCCTTCAACGCCACCTATCAGATCTTCATCAGGATCGAGATATGCCACTAATTTTCGATTGAGCAGTCGGAGATGGATAGATGAAGCGCCAGTATGACCCTTAACCCAAGATTCAATTTTTCCAGGAGTAAATCTTGCAGTATCTGATAAAGCAATCCTTCGAAGGAATGTCAGAGCAATTTGACTACCAAAACCAGCACCATGACGAAGAGCATAGTTTAGATTATGTTCTCCGCCAGTACAAAGATTGAGTTCCCCCAACAAAGGATCTGGCTCTGAAAAATTAGCGATAGGAGGGAGTCGACCTGCAGCAAGTCCTCGGATTACAATTGCATCCTCCAAACCAACCCCCATAGGATGGCCGGTGTATCCTTTTCCATTGGTGATTAGAATTCTAGAAGCACCATCTCCAAAAACAGTTCGAAGAGATGATACTTCTGCTGAAGCAGAACCTCCTCTAGGAGGAGTATATGGTTCGTGTGACATAAATGTCATATCATCTACCAAGGATTCACGTTTCAAGTTCCATTTCTTTTCCATTCTTGAGACAAAACGATTCATGACTTGTGCTGCATGTTCAGTATCTAATCGTGTAGGATGGAAAGCACTATTCGCAATTTCNGCACCTAATACTTCGACATAGGGAGTTACGCCTCTCTTTCTACAATCATTATGTCGCTCTAAAACAAATGCGGCTCCACCCATGCCCAATAGCATGCCATGACGTCGAGCATCGAATGGCAGTGCAACTTCTTCCACATCATTACCCATTGCATGTGCTCCTGCTGCTGCAAATCCAGCTCCAATCCAAGGCATCAAAGTATCACCTGTAGAATCGTCTCCACTTACAATTATCACCCGATCACAACGATTTGTTGCCATCCAATCTTCCGCTATGGCAAATGCAGCAGGAGTAGATGCGCAAGCATTGTTAATTGCTAAATTAGGTCCTCTTGCACCTATCCAATTAGCAAATTGACTATGCCCCATCGAAAGTACCTGAAGTAAATATTTGCGATCAAAATGATTATTGTTTACTTGACCATTATTCAGAGCATGATCTATCGCTTTCTGTAATCCTGGAAATACTGAGGCAAAAATCACTCCAGTTCTATCTTTTTCTTCATCAGGAAGAGACCAACGACGAATCATTCTCTTACCTGCACTGTTTGTCTGTTCTACTGGAATCAAAGGTAAACCTGCATCAGATAGTGCCTCTAAACCAGCAGCGAAAGAAAGAGANGTTGCAATATCAAAAGCATCAACTAAATGTGGATCTATTCCATATTGTTCTGAAAGGTCGAAATGACCGCCTCTTCCCGCAAGTTGAGGAATTGTTTCGACTGAATCAGCAGGGACAAGGTTTGCAGTTCCATCTTCTTCTTTCACTAAGCGAACTATTCGTTTAGAGAGTAATTTCTCTTTCATATCATCTGGTAATTCAGAAATGAGATTTTTACCACTTAATATTGCATCCCACCCTTCAGAATCAAACACTTCAGAAAGACCTGGAAGACCCAACGAAACTCCCGAAACTACTGGTGGATCTGATGAAATTGTTTCTGAAACTGGGGGAACAGGATTTGCAGTTTTCATCTGAGGAATTACTTCAATCCAATCAGTAAAGTCTTGAATTGTGGTAAAAGAGGAATGGTCAGATTTTGTAACTTGAAATTTTGATTGAATCTCATTTACAATTGAAGAACGAGCTTCTGAAGTTAAACCAATTTCGCTAAGTGAAACTGCTCCGACTAAAACTGAGGAGGGGAAACCAACGTGTTTTGAAAAAATTTCAGCAATCGATGTGGAAATTCGGCGATTTGCTTGAAACTCTGTTTCCATTTCCATTGGAGAAGAATGGCTAACATTTGACTCTGAGATTTTAATCGAAGTAGAAACAGAAGACTTTGGAAGAGGACGTGATCTAACACGTAGAGATTCCTCTTCTGAAGAATGTCTTACTAGATCTACTTGTCCAGATGATTCGATTGGTCCAGCACTAAATTCAGCAGTATGAATTTCTGAAGAAAGTAAATGAATTTCAGGACACTTTCCCGCTACTGCAAGCATTCCCAGTGCTCCAAAGAAGGAAGTAATACCGCCCGCTTTAGGATGATTTGTAATATTCACTATACATTCATCTTCATCAAGAATCTGTCCAGCAAATAGAGCAAGAGCACGTTTAGGCCCTACTTCCAAGTATATTCTAGCTCCGGCATCTCTCATCGACTCCACTTGAGATGTCCATTCAACAGCAGATGACATCTGAGGTGCTAACTTTTCGAGAATTACATCCTTCACTTCTTCTGTATCACTAACTGAGTCTGGATAGAATGAACCATCCACATTAGCAGTTATTGGAATTGAAGGNAGAGAGATTTCTAACCCTTCTAAGAATCGACGAAGAGGTTCGTTAGCGGGAGCCACTATTCGNCTATGAAACGCATGACTTGTCTGGAGTTGNATTACAGTNGCNCCCCCTTCTTCAAATTTCTGCATTGCCTCACGCATCGGTTCTGTCTCCCCTGCTATCACTGTCATATTCGGAGAATTNTTNTTCGCNGCTATCACATATCCATCAACAGAATCTAATACTGATTCAATAACATCATAGGGTGCTGTAATTGAAGCCATAATTCCCTTATCTGGAACTTCTACACTTCCCATCTCAGTCCCCCTAGCAGCAGCAGCTCTGAGAGCATCCTCAAATCGTAATATTCCAGATACCATTAACGCAGCATATTCTCCAAGACTATGACCTGCAACCATATCAGGGTGAATTCCATGTTGATTCAATAATCGTTCAATAGCAAGATCTGCTGTCAACATAGCAGGTTGAGTATATTCTGTTTGTTTCAATTTCTCTTCAGCATCCGCATATTCATTTTCTGTCAAATTTGAACGAAGAACAAATTCAGAAAGTGGTTCACCGATGATATCATTCATGACAATATCTGCTTCCTTCCAAGTTTCACCAATTATTCTGAATCTCTTGGATAGATCGTAAGTCATTCCAACATATTGACTCCCTTGTCCTGGATACATATGTGCAAGCAACTGGTCCTCATTTGGAGGGGAATCGGAAATGAAAATGAATTGCTTTGCAAGAAATCCCCATTTCGATGGATCTTCTATCGAACTNGATGCCAACTTCATTCTTTTCTCCAAAACCTCCCAAGAATTTGCTACAATTCCAAGACGTATTCCTTTTGCCTCAAAATTCTTCGAAATATTTGGAAGAATAGATGAAAGACGTTTNCCATTTGGATCTGAATCAAAATTCGNNGANCCATCNAAAAATTCGGAACTNAGAGACGCNATAGATTCAATCAAAGAAGAACTATCTTTTGCATTTANTAAAAGTAANCCNCCTTCTATGCTCTTGAGTTCTTCCCAACCCATTCCTGCATCATTTTTGGAATAAGCATCTGCGGCTGCTGTTAATTCCTTACGATTCAAATATTCATTATCATCTGAATCAAAATTTGCCGCATGAATAAGGAAGGCTTCCTTATCCTCAATACCATATTTCTTTAGTACACTGTTTAGTACATTATCTGAAAATCCTGCTTTGGGTCGCATCAAATATGCATCTCTACGTAATTTCCATTCTGAGACTAAAGAAGAATGGAAATTATAGTCAAATTGTTCCAAGGCGCAATGGAAGTTAGTACCACCAAAACCAAAGGCGCTGACTGATGCTCTTCTTGGGTGGGATTTCGGTTTTGGCCAATCAAGAGGTTCCACAGGAACAAAAAATGGAATTTTTTGCCAATCAAGACTCTGATTTGGTTCAGAAAAACCAGCAGAAGGAGGAATTGTTCTATGATGCAAAGCAAAAACTGCTTTGAGGAGGCCTGCTCCACCTGCTGCTGCTTTTAGATGGCCAATTTGACTCTTTATTGAGCCAACTGCAACACTACCAACTTGAGCATTATTTCCAAAAATTTCTGCTAATGAAGTAAGTTCAGTAGCATCTCCGACGACTGTGCTAGTCCCATGTGCTTCGATTAATTCAACAGATTTTGGACCATATCCTGCTTGTTGATAAGCACGACATAATGCTTGTATTTGCCCCCTCGTACTAGGTGCAGTAATCCCCTTTCCACGACCATCACTACTTGCACCTATACCTCGAATTACAGCATAAATTGTATCGTTATCACCTAATGCATCATCCAACCGTTTGAGAACAAAAGCAGTGGCTCCTTCTCCCATTACAAATCCATTTGCACTTGCATCAAAAGGAGTAGAATGGGAGGATGAAAGTGCACCTATTGCGCTGAATTTAGCATATGTTGCAGGATCCATAGTTCTATCAGAGGCGCCGGCAATCATCAGATCTACCTGTCTTGATTGAAGTAGGTGGCAAGCATCCATGAGGGCAGCAAAAGTACTAGCACATGCAGCATCGGTTGCATAATTTGGACCTTGTAGATCTAGTAAATTTGCGACTCTTCCTGCCACAACATTTGCTAATTCCCCTGGCATTGTATCTTCATCAACTCTGGGCAATCCTTCTGTTATTGATTCCTTGAAAACATCAACTGAGTCTTTTGGCATTCCTGCTTTTACAGCTTTTCTTGCAAATGAATCCGCCCAAACACGATGATTGGATAAATTTCGATTCTCTCCACCTAGAGCATTTGCAAATACGACTCCTGTTCTTGAATTGGGAATTTCTCTTTCAGCCCCATCGCCAAGATATCGAGCATCTTCTAAAGCTGCAGCTGATACTGCAACTGCCCACTGTTGGCTAAGATCGATTTGAGATAATGTACCAGGTGGGACTCGCCATCTTTTCCAATCAAATTCGAAATCTTTTACGAATGCACCAATTCTAGAATATGTCTTACCTTCAGGAATATTCTTCGGACCACCTTCTTGCCAATGGTCTGAAACATTCCATCTATCCTCAGGAACATTTTGAATAGATACATGTGCATTAATCACATTCTCCCAGAAGGTCTCAGCATCATCTGAATCAGGAAGAATTGCACCTAACCCAATTATTGCAACCGGTTCAAAAGGATCTTGAGGAGATTCATCCAGTTGCATCACTCCACCTCAATCATTGATACTCTCTGGGACCATTGTAATGCTATACCCGCAATCTACATGCAAAATCTGTCCAGTAACTGCTGCACTTAGAGGGCTAGCAAGCCAAATAGCTGCTCCTGCGACATCATCTTGAGTTGTATTTCTACGCAGGGGAGAATTTCGTTCAACATGATTTAGAATTCTATCAAAACCAGGAATTCCCCCCGCAGCAAGAGTCTTGATTGGGCCTGCTGAAATCGCATTTACCCGATGTCCATTTTCTCCCAAACGTGCTGCTAACTCTCTNACCCATGATTCTAATGCTGCTTTAGCTACACTCATTACTCCATAATTGGGAACATATCGACTGCTAGCAGCATAAGTCAGAGTGATTGTAGATGAACCATCATTCAGATAAGGGACGGAATGTCTCATCAATCGTTGTAAAGAATGAGCACTAATCCTCATTGCCAAATCTATTGATTCCATCTCATTGAATAACATGTGTCTATCNAAGGTTTCTCTAGGTGCAAACCCTATNGCATGAACAACAATATCTGCTTTTGATCCNGGTGAGTCTTTCTGCCATTCATCAAAAAATTCCTTTGTTTGTTCGTCANTNGCTACATCGCAAGGATAGAAAGCGTCAATAGATTCCANCTNTCCTTNNAGTTGAAANAATCTACTACGATATCTTGGTTGATATCCTAATATCAATCGACATCCTGCTTTAGCCAAATGTTGGCAAATTGCCCATGCAATTGAGTCTTCAGATGCAACNCCAAAAATTAGTGCGGTCTTTCCTTCTAGTTCCAACATGGAATCGAACCTACCCCCCTCGATTTTCTAAGTCGGTCACTGGAACCATATGACCGTTGCCGAAAAATGAGTAGTTAATCACCTACATTCGCCGTACAGCATGTTTGGCCAAACATGGTGNATTTTCCANAGAANTTTGGATATTTCTTCATGTTTCCAACCTTTACCTCCCTCANCTTCAGGNATTTGAAGTAATTTGCCAAGTTCATTTGTTCGCTTNGCAATAGTTCGTGGACCTAAAACTGCTCCTGGACGTTTAGGGTCGTCAAGATAATCTGTTTCCATNAGGACNGGAGGATGATCTCCTTTGAATAATAAATNAACATCTATTGTTGAAGCAATTTTCTGTANTGAACCTCTNCCCATGCTNACAGTAACTGGAAGTTTCGAAGTAAAAGAAGGNGAAACATCCGCAGGAGCATAATGTCTCAAAGCAATCGACTTAGGATAATTTGCTTCGGAACAAATTTGACTTAATTCTTGGTATGTAGATGATCCNTTATCTTCAACGTGAAATTGAACAGGCACATTCTTTTTTGAACATCTTTTCAATATATCTCTTAACATGTTATTNGCAGAAACCCACACTTCAGGAGATACTNGAAAATGGGGCCTGCCTATCTCTCCAATACCTACACAATCTCCAGATTCAAANTACTTTAACGCTAAATCAACAGATTGAATATGAAGTTCAGTTGCTCTTTTCTCCCCTAATGACTCAATTTGATGTGACCATACGACGGGATGAGGTCCTAAAATCACTTGAACTTGAATATTAGTTGATGCTCTTACCTCATTGGCAATCGATATTGTATCTAAGTAGGCAGTAGATACATGATCTATATTTTCTGGCAATTTTGAAAAATTAGGCTTATGAACAAGAATTAGCCTAGTACCTCCTGAACTTTCGAAATCTAGTGCTGCATTCAAAAAACGGCCCTTTCTATCTAAATGTAAATGACCATCAGTGATAGGCCCATTCCATTTTTCACCATCCCAAAGATGAATGATATCTTCCATTATCTGCCCTCAATTGAAGAGCCGAAGACGTTGGAATCTAGTTATCCAATATTCGGCGGCACGTTGTGCAATTCGATGGCTAATTGCATCGAGAATTACAGTTCGTCCATTTCTGAAAACCAACAGTTCCACTTCATGACGTGTATCTGCTATCCTAATGGCATCTAACTTCTGTTCAATTTTGGCTGATAACAAAACATCTGCTGCCCTATCAATGTCTACAGGTGAAGGCATAGAACACGAAGAAGTGACTGGCCCAATCTCCGTTTTTAGACCAGAATCAGGTAAACCAAGTCCTAGCAATAATTCTGATACTGCCATTCTTGCAAGAACCTCTTTGGTTGATCCATGAATTGTAATCGAACTATTGGGCACATCTATCAAAATTGTATACGGAGGGGCACTAAGCTGTTTGATTAGTAAACCACCAGAACGGACTGCTCCAATTTCATTTACGATATAATCAGAATCTAAGGTCTCAGGAGTGATAAATCTGAATACCTGATTTTCAATAACTACTTCGGGTCTAGCCATTATTCTTCCTCCTGTTTCATTTCTTCAGTATCGGGTAAGGCATCTAGAGCCGCGAGAACTCCTTGTAACCGAACCAAGGGCACCGGTACAAGAAGCACTACAGACTTCTCAACATCAATCTGTCCATTATGAGATTCACACAGACTACGTAATGAACCTCTAATTCTAGATGCAATTCTATGATTTATTCTCATATGCAAGTCTTCAGTTAGATGATTTGTTTCAATAATCCACCATGCAGCAGAAAGAGATGATGCAATATGGATTTGTAAATCATCGGAACGTGGGGATGTAGATTTTGCTATTGTTCGGGCTATTCTCATCATTTTTCTTCCTGAACCAATACTTCGAATTAGATTCCAAATTGATGCTCTCTGGTCTACTCCATCTAAAGTTAATTTCACCCAATTTTCATCATCCATATCTGGCTCTAAAAACCAAACTGGATTGTCTGTTTTTATTGCTAATTGAAAACTTTTGAACGGAATAGGATCTGGGAATTTTCCTATCGATTCGTGTTCCAAAAATGTCATTTCTTTGACCATTCTTCCTGAATGGCCCATTTGAGCAATCATTGCATCTCGAACTATATTTGGAGATTCTCGATCTTCCTCGTATTGTTCATTCCACAATTGTGGTTCTTCAGATGATGCCATCAACGCTAATCCATGCCATTCTCCAAATGATTCTGAGAAATCAACNAGTGGAGAGAATGGTAAAATTCTGACAATTCCTCCATTCGGATCNTCCCAATTCANTGGGNTCCAGTCTAAAGAGATTACATCAGACATGAAATGCTCACTGATTCTGCTCTGCTAACCAATCACGTAATTGATCAATAGACCAACCCATATCGAAGTAACCCTGAATGGTATTTTCATCCCAGAATGGAAACTCCCGTAGAGCCTTTTCCATTTCAGTCTCTTCCTTAGGAGGACCTCGAGATGGTGGGCGTCTTGATGGAGGAGAACGGGCTTTCAGAGGAGAAACAGCTTCGCCTTCAGGCAAGAAATCATCGTCTTCTATGAAATCATCATCATCGTCACTACCGCGGCGAACAAACACAAAAATCCCTNCAACAACTGCAATCAATAAAATTGCTAATAAAGCAATCAAACCAATTGTTGCTGCATCGAATCCAGCACTATTATCTGATTCTGCTGTTACAGGGAAAGTAGTTGATTCTGCGATTACATCTCCAGTATCATTGTTCACAATTTGATACTTTACGTTAACCTGAGGAGTAGCGAAATCACCCATCTCAATTCTCCAAGAATATTCTTCCAATGGTTGAATTTCTATCGGAGTGGTTATGTCTCTAGAGGATTGCACTTGCCCTCCAACGACTGTAACAACTTTGCAGGTGAAGTAACCTGCCTTGTTTCCGTTGTTTGTGACTGAAGCAATCAAATCAATACTTTCTCCAACTGCAGGAGTAATATCAGAAAGTAGTAGATTCTTGACTTCAAAACTCGCTGATTCGTATCTTAATTCGAAAACTCCACCATCGAATCCACTGAGATAATTTCCTGCTCCAGAAATCACGTTTCCAGCAGAATCGGTTCCAGATATCCAAAATCGTAGTTCTACGCCACTGAGATCGCTTGGCAAAGTTGCGTTCCAGAGATTTATACAGTTAACAGACGCTCGAATAGGGTCTGAGTTAATATCCAAATCCATTGGAATACTGAAATGTGAAATTCCAGGGAACGCTTGATAGAATTCAGTCCAATTCCCTCCATCCTTGAAATACATCCAATTTAGAAGAACGTCTCCTTCTTGCAATTTTTGACGCTCTTGAATAAATGCCTTCACAGAAATACAATCAAATTGAGTTGAAGAAATAATTCCAGGTCCAATTTCCTCAGAATTCTCATCTGTAATTTCCCATGAACCAGTATTCGCAGCAATTGGTGCTTCACTATCTACATTGACATAGAATATACTGTCTATAGGGGAAGTCCCATCTGTTGCACCAGAAGGTAATCCAATCAATGAAAACGTGAAAGTAAATGCATTTGACTGAGTAGGGGCAGGGTGCAATATCTCAAATGTACCGTTTTCAAATGGATAATCATAAACTTGTGATGGGGCATAGAAGAAGCCTCTTTCCCCATCAGGCTGTACTTCTTGACGTTCTATTCGAAGAGTGAGTGGAATCTGTGGATTGATAATTATTCCATCCGATAATCGTTCTGAGAAAGCATACTGCCCGCTAATTCTGAGCATATCACCTGGATAAACGAAACCGGCTTCTCTATCTCCTACATCAGGAGTAATGAAACCAATCGTATCTTCTACAGTAAATGTAGACCTATCAAGTTTGAAACTATCTGAATACTTCCATCTCTGGTTGTAATTACCTGCTTGAGATGAGATTGTGGTCCAACCACCGTTATTCGGGTCGAAATCTGTTACCTCAACTTGAGGAGTTACGATACCCGGAACAGTGGAAATTGACCAAGCAAGAACTACTGGGATATCTAAAACGAAATCCGTTTCAAACGGATCGATTAGCACGCCCCCATCTAATCTACGCATTTCAGGACCAACTCCATCGGTCTCAAGATCCAAAATAGTGATCCAATCAGAATCGGTCCAAGCTGTGTCATTTGCAGGCCAATAATTGATTACCATGTCACCGGAAACAATTGGGTTCAAATTGATTCGAACTTGGGCTAAATCACCCCAACCATTTCCATCTGATCCTCTGACTCTTAGATGGTANACATTTCCACCATACATTGTCGTATTTGCACTNGTTAATTCAGTTCCAAATCCATCCTGAATTCTAAATGATGTTACACTAGCCTGAACAGAAGCCATGGCTTGGTAAGTTACCAAATCATATGGAATTCCTGGAGAACCTGAACTCGTTACTGAATTACCACCAACATCAGTCCCAGAAACAAACAGACTGACTAACGGACTGTTCATTAATCCCTGATTTGCAATATCGCTAATACATTGAGTTCCTTGGTTATCGATCATATATACCGATTCATTACTCACAGTTTGACGGACTAAAGGTACCTGAGCATATTCACCAATATCTGCGATTCGATCGAGGTTTGTATCATGATCTTTCTCAACCCAATAATTCAGGAACAGTGTTTCCGGAGCAATCGGATTATCTCTGACAACAATTCTAAATGTTTGACAATTTCTTGCTGGTATCCAAGTATTGTCTCCTAAATCTCGCCATGTAGACCCATCCATTACGCTAATATTCACCAATTGAGGAGGTAATGGGTCCATTGAAACTTGCATTCTAATTGCACAATCCATATCTGGATTGTAACTTACAGGAGGACATAATTGGTCACCACCAGTGAAATTAGCCATTCTAAATCGATAGGTCTTAGACCCTGCAGTTTGAGTTGGTAAAGTTGGGGACCAGGTGAAATCTCCTCCAACTGTTCCTCCTACTCTATCAACCTCCAACCATTCCTCAGTCTGAGTATTTGATGTGTTTAATTCTTCAAGAACGAGGAAATAATTAGATGGATCTGGAGATATATCTAGATCTTGGAAACGAACCTTTCCAGTGAGAACTAAACTCTGACTGCTCTTAACATCGTTAAGATCCGTCTGTTCAATATTTGCTTGATTGTATACCCTAAAATCAGTAATGCTGGCATCATTCTCAACTGCATTACCAGTACTAGGTTGCAAAGAGGCAGCAGCAGGTAACCCTACAACACCAGTATCGCTAATTGAAGAAGTATATATCTGCACAAAAGCAGTATCATCCCAATCAGATGAGACTCGGAATCTCCAGTTAATTTGCAACGGAGAAGTACCAGAAGTTACACTTACAGCTAGTGAAATTCCATCAACTGGATCTGATACTTCCCAAAAAGTATCGTTAGAGGAGGTGTATTGTAACTCAATATTACCTCTCGAAGTTTCCATCAACAGAGAGGCTCCGGCAAGATTTTGTCCTTGACTAGTTACTTCATGAGTGGTTACAATTTCGTAGATATTGCCATCATCATATAATCCTGAGAAACCATTTGTGAGAGAAATTGTACTTGAATGACCAGTACTGGTAGTGATACTCAATTGCCCAAGAGAAATCCCTCCTCCGGTATTGGAAGACCATTTCATTGGAACATCAACACTACCGCCAACTGCAGTACCCATGGCAACACCTTGAGATAATTCACGTGCCAAATTATTACCATCTGAAATTACTTTTTGCCAATCATAATTGATTAACAAATCTCTGAAGGTAATCGTTGATCCGATTGTAGCAGTACTGCTCTCAACCTTCATTCTGAAAAGGATCCATTCATTACCGAAATCATCTACCCATGAAGATGGAACTACAGTTTCGTCATAGTCTAGAAGAGTGTTTAATGCAGATTCTAAATCTGCAAATTCGTTAACCACCAATCCGGGAACGTATTCAGTGTAGTCCTGAATGTCTGCAATCATTATTTCTTGAGCAGCTGCTGCGACTGAAATAGTCACATCTTCAATTTGGTTATTTTCGAATCCAATTAATGCATTGGTAACATCAGCACCTCTAGGAAGCATGAATGTGGCACCTTGACCCACTCCACCTGCCGTAAGAGTTACAGTGGATGATGATGAACCAATATTTTCACCATCTACAGTTCCAGTACGGAACTTTGTTTGTTCACCAAGCGCACCAAAGGCAGACTCTATCATCCCCCATTCAATGTCGCCATCACCAGCAACATCTAACGAAACTCCAGATGCGTAATGGGCAAATTCTAGATCTGCATGAATTCCAGTTAATTCACATTGAACGCTAGAATAATTTGCTCTAATTCCAAAGCCTTGAACTCCAGCAGAGAACTCATATCGAGTATTATTTGCCACTGTTGTCATAGGCATAGGACCTGGAATTGCTAAAGGATTATTTGCAACAATCTGAATTGATGCAGTTCCATCTGGACAATCATCAGTAACATAAGGTGTGATTGCAGTGACAGTCTTAGTAAATCCAATTCTTGTTAACGGGGGTGAGAAAGAAGAGTCTCGCCACAGAGGAATTACTCCTGCAAAAGAATCTGACGTAGGGGAACTTATCCATTTACCTGGCATCATCATACCATTTGATTGTTCAATACCCATTGTAGAATTGAATCCAAAGCTAAAACGAGTTCCAATGTTGAAACTAAATAATTCAGGAGAATTCAATTGATTGATTCCAGAATTGAAATTAAATCGAAGATCTATGGATGGAGTGGCATCTGTATCAATATCCCACAATTCAATAATAGAACCAGAAAGTCCTGAAAGAGTATTTCCATTTCTATCTGAAATAATATTGTTACTTCCCGGTTGTAACACATCCACTGTCAACGAACCATCGCCTGGGACAGTAGCATCCAAGTTGAGGAAACCAAAACCATTAGGAGAATTTGTCCCCGATGTTGAACTGCTTGAAAAAGTACGGAAAGTCACACTCCCTGATTGTGGTAATGGATCTCCGATTCTAAGCGCATCAATGTACCAACCTTGTAGTTCTGGACTTACAGGAGGATCTGAAACATCGTTCTTCTCTAAAACGAACTTCAATCGAACATACTCACCTTCGTAACTAGAAAGATCGAGTCCTACATTTGCCCATCCTCCAGTACTAGCTGTTTGTGAATTGTTGGAAGTACCTCCAATCATGCTAGCACCAGTTGGGAATGTTTCTTTGTTACACTTTGTAGTAATCTGATTTACAGATGTTCCTCGCTGATAAATCCCATTTCCTCCGGATATTCCTGATGTATTGGATAAATCTAATGGCAGGAATTCAAATTGACTCCAAGATGATCCATCTGTCGAAGATTGAATCATTACGTAAGCACAATCTTCGTAGTATACGTTGGTACCAGCACCTGCGCTTCTGTAGTACAGATTGTGGAAAGACATGAATGATGCAGAGGATTTTCCAGCCCAAACATATACTGACTCTGTTGTTAATTCATACTGGTATTCGCCAATGGAGGCACGGTAATCAACACTATCAAAATCTGTGCCATAACAACTGTCTCCAGACCCACAACGATTGATTGGAAAACCGTTCTCTACCTGTCCGATTTCCCAGTTATTCTCAGGCATCCCGTTTATTGGTGGTCCGACATTGTAATTTACTGGACTTTCAAAGTCCTCATTGTACCCAAGAGAAAAGAGAGAAAGAGTAGATTCGTCTTCAGTGAAATCACTTGTGGAGGAATATTGTGTGAAGCCACCGTTGTACAATGGGTTCCATAGGAAAGACCCGTAACTAGTTGAAAATGCGTCATAACGTTCAGCGTACCCATAGTTTACTGAATCTGCAGAAACAACCATAGCAGCAGCGTTTACAGTNTCCCCTTCAGGCAAACTAATAGATCCTGATGACGAATCAGTATACGTAGAAGGGTCATCTAGAGAAATATCTACACTGGATTGACCATTAGAATACGTATTCACCGAGGCGGCCTGAGCCAATCCCATTGTTAGCATTAACACCGTAATAAAAATCGCCAGCATGCGTTGGGTTCTGTTCGTTCCTTTCATCTTCTGCCACTCCTCACCGTACGGTGGGTATCCCGTGGACGTTTCGTTGGCTTAAAACACCACTCATCTTTGAGCATACAATTTGGATGTACTAAATCAATCAATAAACTCAATCCTATCACCCTAATTATGGCTTTATTGAAATGAGAGGGGCTACGACGGAGTATCAATGAACGAGCCATATTCCACCGAACCAGTCACCAAAATGGATGAGGTTTTTCCACAACATACTAATGCGTATAATACATTATTTGGAGGAAGACTACTTAGCATAATGGATACTGCTGCAGGTATGGTTTCGAGTAAATTTGCACATAGAGAATTTGTTACAATCTCTATAGACGCTCTAAAATTCAAAAGACCCGCTTTCCAAGGTGATTTGATAGAAACAACTGCAAAAGTAGTACACACGAGTACACATACTGCTGGAGTACATGTCATTGCACGAAGATTAAATCGAAGTGAATGGNAACGGGAAGAAATATGCGAAGGATTCTTTTTCATGGTTGCCATTGATTCGCAAATGAGACCAATTCCAATTCCTCAATTCAGTCCATCTTCGGAAGAAGAAGAGAAATTATGGAAACGTGCAGAAGATGCTAGAAATGCAATGAAACGTTCGGATTGAAAACTATTGATTTACTGNTGTGGAAAAATGTCTGTCTTGAATATTTTATGCTTCTCAGATGAATCATTTGCTAGAGAATTGGGTAAAAAAACAGATGAGAGAGATGTTGAATCATATATTTACAAAGAACAAAGAGGGGATGTTCAAGATGCTCTTACTTTCCTAAGGCCGAGAAAACATCCTGAGAAAATGAGACCGTTGCTTGGAAGTTTAGATATTGCCGACGCCGCAATAATTGAAATAAAAAAAATAGATGCTTCAATAGGTGAAGTCTTGGTTGCATCAAGTGTTGCAGGAATCGAAAGAGGATTGGTTGTAATTAACCCCGAAGAGGGAGGTTGGGTTGACCCAGAACAGATTAAAAAAATTCTAGAACAAGCAGGGTTAAAGTCATGGAAAATCAATGAACAATTTAATCCCCATGAGGTAAAAGAAACCGCTTGGAAGTTTCTTGATGATCTGAATGATGTTCGCAATCGACGATCCTCAAAAATGTCGTGTGTACCGGTTGACCAACACTTCAATGTCAAAGGAGTTGGTTTGGTAGCTATTGGAACAGTTCAAAGTGGTTCAATAAAAAAACATGACAACATTACTGTTACTCCAGGAGGATATTCGGGAGTAATTCGGTCGCTACAAGTCATGGATGTAGATGTTGATATTGCAAATTCTGGAGATAGAGTTGGAGTTGCAATCAGAAATATGAAAGAAAGTGCTCTAGAGAGAGGAGTTCTCATTTCAGTAAGTGGTGAAGAAGAGATGTTTGAAACGCATAACTCAAGTTCTCTAACTTTTAACAGAGCCCCATTTCAGAAAAGAAATATCGAAATAGGGATGGTGATTCATGCATCAACAGATTTACAATTTGTAGTTGGCCGAGTAAAGGAATTTAACGATAATGAAATTTTTATTGAATGGGATTCACCTTTGACGATAAGAAAAAATTCTGATAGAAGAGTAGTTCTTACCCAATTAGACTCTTCTCCTATGAGAATATTAGGACATGCTATCAATATGAAAAAGGAATAATCGGTAAATTAGAATGATTTGAAAAACTAACCAATTTTCTAGTGAAAAAGATAAAATGTTTAAGTCAAAAGTGAACATCTTCCTTCTGGATGCACTCTGAAGACGGGCCCGTAGGGGTCCGACCAGAAGAGGATGATGCCGAATCTTTCGGCTTTCTTCGGCTGGTCGGAAACGAAGGGCGATTTCGCACTACCATTTCAGACGAGGGGTTGAAATTATCTCGTTCAGATGGAAGAGGAATAAGACTGAATCTTACTGCATTAGAATCTATCAGAATGACGTCCAAAGCAGCTATTCCGTGGGGATGGGCTGTTTTCTCTATGCTATTACTGATTTATGGAGTCAGACTTGCACCACAAGGTTTCAATATTTATCCATTGGCAATTTCAGGTGCTATAATCATAATTTGGCTGATTTATAGAAAAGATCAACTTATCATTGATACCAAAAATGGAGATAGATATAGAATACTTGGCCGTAGAGAGAATTTAATTCGCCTTAGTCAATTTCTAGAAATGATGCTGGATGGATTATCTCTTTCAGATGCCAGAGCAGAGATAAGAGTGGATTCAACTTTAGAACCGTCTCTGCATGATGAATTCATGTCTAGGATGAATAATGAAATGGACCTTGCAAAGGCATTAGCAACCCATACTGGAATAGGAGGGTTTAGAGATATGAATAATGAAGATATAGAAGTCCAATCATTTGAAAAGAATGATTTCTCTTTTGATGCAACATTATTTGATTTGCCTAGTTCNACACTATCGACGCATGAATCTAACAGAGAAATGCCTGAAACAGGGATTTTTGGTTCAGCACACAGAGAAAGATCCAATGTAGCATTAGCCAGTACAAATGAAGAATTGAGAAATGCTTCAAATGCCTTCGACGCTCCAAATTACAATGAAGAAAGTATAATTTCAGATGGAGGGATTTTTGGAGATTTATTTGGTTCAATAGATGAAAAAGAAAGTACTCCAATAACATCCAGTTATGGAAGACCATCTATCCAAGAAGATCTTGAATTAGCACAAAAAACGTATGCTGAAGTTACTTCATTAAATCAGGAAGAAAGACATCTTCCAGTTCCCACAAGACCAATGAGCAGTATGCAACTTATTCGTCAAGCGCAAGATCAATTTGCTCCAACAACCTCGATTCTACCACCCCCAACGTCAGAAGCAGTAAGAGAAGAATGTAGATCGGCAGGACTAGTTGCAGATGCTAAGAAAAATGGAATTGTAGAAGCAGAATTAATCTCTAAAGAATCTAAAGATGAGATACCAAATGAATTGAAAGAATATCCAAGCTTTTCTAGAATGTTAAGACGACCCGATCATCAATCTAGATTGGTGATAAAACAACCAACAAGAAATAGATCGAGTACAGTAATCAATTTACTAAGATCCTTCAATCCTCAGAGAGCTTCTCGACGAGCTATGGGGCTACTACGTCTTAGNAGCGATCAAGACCATCAGGCACAAAGATCTTCTCTTGGCATAGAGACAGCATTAAGAAATNCTGGNGGNGAAAGAAGAGGCGATGGATATTCAGCAGCGATGGAATCAATTGCAGCGACTATCTCAGNACGTGAAGCTTCTAATGATACAAATTTCTTAAAATTAGAAGACATGAATCCGACAAAAAATTCGGAAGATAATAGTCAATATCCTGGCATGAGAAGACTTGGATAACAAATTATTTTTCAAGAATACTTGGGTGATTTTCCAAATAACGAATAGTCACCCTTCTATCCAAAAAATCTCTCTCATCCAATATTGCACGGTGTAGGGGGATTACAGTATCCACTCCAATGATTACTGTCTCAGTTAATGCGGCCCTACTTCGAGCAATGGCTTCATTTCTATCTTTCCCCCAAACAATCATCTTCGCAAGCAATGAATCAAAACAACCAGGCATGTCATATCCAACATGAGCATGTGTATCTACTCTCACTCCAACACCTCCGGGAAAATGGCATTCCCAAAGTTTTCCAGGTGAGGGAACAAAATTTCTTGGATCTTCAGCATTTATTCTAAATTGAATCGCATGACCGTTAAATTTTACATCCTCTTGAGTCAAAGGAAGAGACTCTCCAGCAGCTACACGAATCCCAAGTTGGACCATGTCTTCTCCAGTAATCATCTCTGTGACTGTATGCTCAACTTGAACTCTAGGATTTACTTCTAAGAAATAGAAATCGCCATTTGAATCTCTAAGAAACTCGAACGTAGCTAAGCCACGATACCCTACTGCTTCTGCCCCATCACATACTTTAGATCCAATTTCTGAACGAACTTCGTCTGAAAGCCAAGGCCCTTCCTCCAACAATTTCTGNTGCCTTCTTTGAATACTACAGAATCTTTCTCCAAAATGAATGGCNTTCTTACCATCTGCAAGAACTTGAAATTCAATATGCTGTGCTCCTTCAATATACTTCTCAACAAAAACTCGGTCATCACCAAATGCACTTCTTGCCCTNGATTGGCACAAATTCAAAGCAGACGAAAANTCAGATGNATCNTGCACTANTTGCATTCCAATTCCTCCACCTCCTGCTGCTGCTTTGATAATCACTGGATAACCTATTTCTGAGGCAAGGGATATTGCTTCATCTGCTGATGAAATCGGTTCACTGCTCCCCTTAGCTACAGGAAGTCCTGCCGCTTCCATCACCTTACGAGCTTGGATTTTATCTCCCAATAATCGAATTACATCAGAAGAGGGGCCAATAAACGTAATTTCTTCCTCCTCCAGTCTGCGAACAAAATCAGCATTTTCCGCTAAAAAACCATAACCTGGATGTATTGCATCAACACCCATTGACTTTGCAGCATCGATTACAGCCTCAATATCCAAATATGAATCAAGGGGATTTGAACGTAAAATTGATCGAGAATCATCAGAAAAACGTACTGGAGTAGAAAGTCTATCTTCTCGACCATAGATCATGCAAACCTCTACCCCCAAAGAACGCAACGCACGACCTATTCTGAGGGCGATTTCACCTCTATTCGCAATCAATACCCGGTTGAACATGATGTTACGAGAACAAACAGGTTGATGATGAAATCGGGTCAATAGACATCCCGAAGATATCTCTTTTCATCTTTCATCATTCGTTGTTCAACATAATGTGAGGCATCTTCCAGAGTCATATTCCCATGTTCTGAACAGATTTCAATCAATGTTCTGTGAACATCCTTTGCCATGTAGTTCTTATCTCCACAAACATAGAAATAACCTCCTTTATTTATCCNAGACCAAATCTCTTCTCCATTTTTTGCCATTAAATGTTGGACGTAGACTTTCTCATCACCTGCTCTAGACCAAGCTAAATCAATCTGTTCTAGATTCCCTGAGGATAGCCATGATTCAATTTCATCACGATAATAGTACTCACCTTCTTCTGTCCAATCACCGAAAAACAACCAATTTTTCCCAGTAGAACCATCCATCTCTCTCTGTTGGAGGAATGCACGGAATGGGGCGATACCTGTTCCAGGTCCTACCATTATAATATCAGTTGAACCATCTTCCGGCAAAACAAAACTACGGGTTGGAGACATAAAAACTGGGACATCAGAATTACCAGCTGGACAGCGATCTGCTAGGAAACCCGTCGTTAAACCAGTTCTATCCCTATCATGNTGCGAATATCTTACAATTCCAACTGTCAAATGTACAGTACCCGGCTCAAAATCTGGCGATGAAGCAATAGAATACAATCGTGGTTTGAGAGTATCCACTGAATCTACAAACTCTTGGGCCCCTAAACGAAGGTTCGGAAAGTCAGTAAAGAAGTCTAAATAATCCCTAGACCAAATATAATCTTCCATCATTTTATCATCATTTACCAGAGAAGTCCAAAGAGCCTTTTCAGGATCATCAATTGGTCCAAGAGGAGTATAATGTTCAGGCAAATCATCATCCGAAGATGATTGCCAATCTTCAACAACTAATCCTGAGGAATCTATTCTAGAACGTGAAACGATTCTCATTTGAATGCCTGAGGAGGATGATGAAAAATGAGAAGAAAGTCCTTCAATAAATCGTTTAGAAAGTCGATGTATTTCACACTTAGATAACAATGCGTCTTTCAATTTCATTTCTTCATCCTTTACAACTACAATCTCATCCGGAGGACAGCCTAATCTCTCAAGAATAGAATCAACTAATTCTGGCGGGCAGGTAGGGAATACACCAAGGGCATCTCCGGCTTTGTATTCTAATCCGGAATCACCTAAATCAAAAACAATATGTCTTGTTTCTTTTTTTGAATTTTTACCATTCAAAATATAGTTCGCGGTAATCTTAGAATAGTAGGGGTTTTTGTTTGAGTAATCGGCCAATTCAATCCCTCTTACGTTCGGTGGGGATCGTCATCAGTATTTCAATGAAAGGACGTGCCCACCTCTGTCAGGAAGGTTGAATGAATGGGGGCCTGTGAGAATCAACACATGGCTTCTATGTTGAGGGTATTGGGTTCAGGCAATGCCTTCTGTCCGCCCGGTAGGTTACATTCCTGTATGCTTCTAGATGAAAAGGTCCTAATCGATGCCCCCCCAACTATTCTTCTTCAACTTCAAAAAAATCATATTTCTCCTTCTCAAATCACCGACCTACTTATCACCCATTGGCATGGCGATCACGTTTTCGGACTCCCGTTTCTCCTTCTTGATAGAAGATATATCTCGGATAGGGATGGTAACTCAAAACTCAGGATTCATCTGCATCCAAATGGAATTGAAAGAATGAAAAAAATTTGCAATTTAGCTTTTCCAAATACTCTTAGGCAAATTATCGAAGAGAGAGTTGAATGGATTGTTGAAGACAATGGAAATGCAAATGGATGGGATTACGAACGATTTCCTGTAAAACATACCCCTGAAACAGATCCTCATGGATATTTGCTTCGTGATTCAAGAGGATTTGTGCTACTACATACTGGAGATTCTGGCCCATGTGAAACAATAGATCAAAGAATTCCAATTTCCAATGCTGTTTTGTTAGAAATGGGGGTACCTAATGGAGACAATTTTCCATTTCATCATACTCCCAGAGACATTATTGAAGCCGCTGAAAAACATAATGAAAAACAATTTTTGATAACTCATTCTTTTGCATCTGGAAAAGAAGAAAAAAAGGGATTTAGCATGCCTGCTTTACCCAGGAACACGATACAAATTGAAGATGGAGAGTTATACAGTATGGAATTGCCAAGAATTTCTATTATTCAATCACCCTCGGAAAAGAGATAATCAAACCTCAAAAAAATCCATGTTAATCGATTTTTCATAAACAGGATTAAGTCATTGACGCGAGTGTGCGCCAAGTCCCGTTCGCTCACTCGGTTAGTCCGACCCTGAGTGAATGTGAAGGAAGATGAATGACATGGCCAATATTTTCGATTCTACCAGTCGAAAAAATTCTGTATTCATCGATAGGCGCATTTTCGATCCCCATCATTCACCATCTATCTTCAATCATCGAGATTCTCAAATTAGAACTATGGTCATGAATCTTGCAGATGCATTAGAAGGACATATCCCTGGAAATATGATACTATACGGGCCATCCGGTACCGGAAAGACCGGAGCAACTAGATTTGTTGCTCAACAACTTGAAGAACGGGCCCAAATAATTGGAAGTAGAGTTTACACCCATGAAATTAATTGTCAGCACATAAACACACGTTATCGTGTTCTTCATAGAATTGCTGAAGCACTAAGACAACCCGAAGATCCGATTATTCCATTTACAGGATGGCCTGCAGATAGAGTACTTTCTGAGACTCTCCGTAGAATGGATCGTCATGGAGGAGTGCACATCCTAATCTTAGATGAAATGGATCAACTCGCCACCAGATCAGAAGATCAACTACTCTATGATTTAACTAGCCTTAATGTTCTTCTGAAAGAAAGTAGAGCCTCAATAATTGGAATTAGTAATGACTTAGGATTTACAGAAAAAATTCCAGACCCCATACGTTCAAGAATGTCTGCAGAAGATATCATATTCTCTCCCTACAGTTCAAATGAGTTAGCTCAAATTTTAGTAGATAGAGCAAAAGTGGGACTTCGAAAAGGATCTTGGCAAGAAATCACTCTACGTTTCTGTGCTGATCTTTCAGCAAAAGAACATGGTGATGCTAGAAGAGCGATTGATCTACTGAGAGTTTCAACTCTACGCGCCGAGATGTCTCTCAGTAATTGTATAGAAATTGAGCATATTCAATCTGCTCACAAGCAAGTGGAATATGAAAGAGTGATTGGACTTCTTCAAGGACTTCCACTTCATCAAAAACTCACATTAACATCAATTATCATTAACGAAAGAAATGGAATTCTGACTCAGTCAACAGGAACAATCTGGGAAACGTATGTTCAAGCATGTAACTTGGCTGGAATGAAACCTCTGACATCAAGGTCAATATCATCCATTATCAATGGATTCCATTCTGCAAGTTTAGCTCATGTAAAAAATGTCAGCCTGGGAAGAAGAGGACGTACTAAACATGTATCTAGCCTAATTCCCCGGGGAATTGATGCAATAGGCATCATGCGGGAGAACAATGATGCTGTAAATTTAGCCGCTAATGGCACTTACAAACTACAACGACGGTTATAATTCTAAAGTTAATTCATCCGGCAACGGTTAAGACGGTCTCAAGGGTCGGCGAAACATGGCGGAAGACGGAAGTCCTGATCCATCTCAGGAATTTGACTGGATTCCCGAGACCCCTATACTTGGCAAAATAGCAGTCATGGTCGGCATTTGGGCATTAATTGTAGACGTGGTAAACATCTTAATTGGTGCTTATGCTTCAGGTCAAAAGGTTGTCTGGGCAGGTTTTGTTACTTACGGTACCTTAGCAGAAAACACATTTACAGCCCATAACGGGATTGAAGTTAGCCCTGGGGACATAGTTTTCACTATTATTGCAGNTCTAATCCTAGGATTTGGGGTTCTGGTGCTAAATAAAACAGAAGAAGGAGGAATTGCTTCGTGGATTTCTTCCCTGGTTGCTCCAGAAAGATGGTCTCCTTTGTTCGATTTCTCTAAGGGTTTCAATGCCACACTAGGATCTTGGTTACTAGTTACAGGAGTACTATTCTACTTCGGTTGGTCAATAACAAACAACACTTGGGTAGATCCGGGAATTTATGCAGTATGTATACCTCTTATCGGATTTGGTTCAGTTCTCCCCTTGCTTGAGAATGATGATGAAGATTCAGAAAATTAGGTTAATGCCCTCTTTTTCTAAATATTGAATCAAATATACCCAGTGATACTCCAACCCATAGACAAATACTCCAGAGAATACGTAATCTCGACTCAGGATGAATAACAATCATAATTGGGACACATGCGAGTATAACTCCTAGATTTTGAGATGATTGTGAAATAACTCCTAAAATAATCAAGTATAAAAGAAGTAAAGGGAAAAATTTGGATGTTCTTACAGCATCGTCAGTAAAGTCGTGCTTAACAGATGTGCCGTTTGGTAAACGTCCCCCGTATAAGCCATATTTTCTAATTATTCTGACATGGGCACGAGCATCTCGAATTCGTTTCTTTAAGAAAACAGATAATTGATCTTCAGCAACATGGTTTACAAGCGCTTCGGAACAATAAATTATCGTCCCACCTTTCTCAATTAGCTTCAAACTCACTTCCATATCTTCTGCGTGATACCACGAAGGATTGAAGCCGCCGATAGAAATCAAAGCATCTCGCCTAAACATCGAACAAGGACCATTTGCTAGGGTGGTCACCCTTGATCTACCGATATATTTTCTATGAATTTCCTTTGATCTAAGTCGAGAAACTCTAGTATTTCCTTCATTGAATACTGTTCTTCCAGTTACAGCCATAACATTCTCACTGGGATATCCTTCACTTACTGCAATCATTGAGGAGATCCAATTAGGTTCTGGAGAACAATCTATGTCAGTAATTGCAACCCATTGACCCCTTGAATTATCTAAACCAATCTGCCTTCCTGCTGAAAGTCCTTTTGCATCACTATCAATGATTGTTAAGTTAATATCAGGAGTTTGATTCTTTTCTTTGAAAATCTTCATTCTTTCAAATGTTGAATCTGTGGAGCCATCATTTACTGCAATAATCTCTAGGGGGCGATGGTCTTGAGAAAATAGAGACGAGAGACACTGATGTACCCAATTTTCAGCATTTTTGGCACATACAGTGATACTCACCAAAGTCAAGAGGAATCCCTCACAACAAATGAGTTCAGAAAACGACGTGCACGACGTTTAGCAGAAATATCGATTTCTCTGACAATGACTCCTTCATTTGGTTGACCATACAACAATATTGTACCCAATGGAGCCATTAAAATCAACGGAATAGGGACNAAGTCTTCTTCGCCATCAACCAAAATAGTAACATTTTCTGATTGAGAAGTGGCCTTGGAACAAGCTTCGAAAATACTATTCGTCAACATCCCAGGTGGATTTTTGGCATTAATCAATAATTTTGCCTTCAAATCTATCTGTTCAAATTTATCCCATTTAGTACGATGAGTCATTCCATCAATTACTGAAATCCAAACTTCTCTATTAGCAATTTGTAGAGAGTACACAGTAACATCGCCTACTGCAATTATTTTTAATTCATCAGATATTGTCTCCAAAGCCAAATCCATAGCTATACTAGGATCCTCAATTGGTCCTGGAAATAATTTACCCATCGGTTGTTTCAATTCCTCATCTAAAATTTTAGGCATTGAATAATCCAAAGTAGTTTCAGAGTCATTAAGCCAAAATTTCCCATTTTGATCAACTATTCCGGAACGAATTCTTGAAGACGATAATATCTGACCTCCCTCGTCTAAAATATGACCTATTTTCACTATACGTAATGGAGAGAGCCCCCCTTTCATTCTTATTTTATTTATTTCTTCGCAAGAGGATAATGTTTCTTCAGTACAACCAATGACTGAACATTTCTCTAAAGAAACTGCAGGTCCGTATTTATCATCTAAAACATGAAGACTAGCATTGATTGATTCTTGAATCAACATTTCTTGAAGTTGTTTCAATCTTGTATCAATATCTTGGATAAGGGGATCTTTGTCAGTAATCATTGAATCTGATGTTACGTGTATCTGCAAATGATCGCATTCTAGTGAGGTACCCAAAATAAGAGCACGATGACCATCATGTAATCTATCGAATGTTCCACCTAACAGCCCGATAGAACCCTCCATGGTTGGCGATACGGCTGACACGAATTAATCATGCGATGAAGAATGTGTCCCGGGGCGTAACTTCCCGTATCATTGCCGTAGCTCGTGGGCCTGACCCTGCCCCAGGACGTCTGTTGAACGGTGTGGTTGTCCCATGAATCATTCCATTCGGTCAACTGGGGACCCATATACCGTCCAGCCGCCGTTTGCATCGCGAATCATTCCAAATGGTCCTCGCGAACTTCGATCGGCGGCATAATCCCCGAACGTGGTGCCGGGCGTCATCCTTCCTTCCGGCGAGGGAGGTCGTCAGCTCGGTGTTGCCGTCGGGGCAGAATACCCTAAACAGTGGTAAATATGAATTCATCGAGTAAAAAATCAGTAAAATTCGCCTAAACGTTCACCAATTGCTAAAGTTATCGATATATCTCCTGATTCTTCGTCTAATTTATTCATTGGAGGCCATTCATGTACTGGACGTGTGAGCCATCCAACATATCGATGTGTTTTTCCATTTCTCGGTGAATTCCCATCACGAAGGTCATCTAGTGATTCAATAATATCAATAATTGANTTGGAAGATTCGGTTTCTGATATCTCAATAGACACAAATCTTCTCAATCTATCTGCTAAAGAAAGTCTCATTTTCGGATGAACGCCAGCGTATCCAAATGGAAGGGGTGCTTTTTCACCATCTGGACGTAAAACAATTGCAGGCCAAGGCAATGGATTTTCTAAGATTGTCCTTCTAGCCTCTGAATGTTCAGTCATCATAGTTAACATATCAGCAGAATGAGACCTCCACCACCTCCAAGGCAAATATTTTACGAATAAAATTTGTTTCTCTATTTTTGGCAAAGTTCCTCTTTCATTCCATTCTGAAAGAAGAATCCAAAGATGTAAATCATGATTCTCAGGTAAAGACCAAGCTAAACGTCGTAAGCGTTCAGAAATATCGTCAACATTTCCTTGTCGAACATCGGGATGTTTTTGCAATAAATACAAGACTCCTTCTAGAGAGTCGGCACACCTCAAAGGAGGAGTTTCGATCCAACTATTTATTCCCCATCTGACTAATTCTCTGGTTTCATCGAAATTCAACCAATGAGCCGCTGAGAGTAATCTTCCTGCTGCCCAACCTCTAATTTCAGGATTATTTCCATACATTGTCAACTTCTTCAAGTTAGAACGCAAATCCTCTTCAGAAATAATACGGTTAGAGATACTCTGATTGAACTCATTCATCCAAGAAATTGGAACTTTATCCCAAAGATCAACAATTTTGTCCAAAGATGTCTCATTCGGATTAATTAATTTCGACCATATAGAAGGAAGAAGATGGCAAATTCTAATCCATCTATCAATTCTTGAATCATTTGATGATGAAATCCAAGAAATAAGTGGATTAGTTGACTCTACTCTATTTGAAAACGCTTCATCTCCTGTAGGAAAAACCGAACAGGCATACAGAAATAATTCATTTTCATTAGGTTCTCCCTTTGGTAAATCCATTTGTTGAAACCTCTGAGAAATTCTTTCCAATTCATCCGGAGTTGAAGGTATTGTCCAATCCTTAGGTAGTACAGTCTTTCTTTTCCTTGTATCTCCGATATATATCGGGAGAGTACGGCCATTTGACTCAGTATACCTAAGAAATGGTAAATCATGAATTTCATCATTCTGAAGAATTGAGAGTCCAATATCATTACTTGAAGACCATGGAGCTATTAACAAACGAATTCGTTCAAATCGAAACAAACGTCTAGATAACGACTCTCCTATTGGTTCAGGTAAATCAATTGAAACCCATTGAATAAATTGATTATTCATAATACTCAATATTACAGCCTTAATCGCCATTGGACCAAGGCCGTCGGTAACTATCGTTTCAGGGAAAGGAGAATTGGGCCCAAGGAATTGGCGATTCCCCCAATCCTCTCTAAATCTTCGAATCGTAATATCTGGCAATCTAGAAGGGCGACTAATTCTGCCTGTATCTATCCAGGATAAAAGTAATTGAAGTCTAGAACGACGAGTTACTTGACGAAGTCGTGGATGGATGATTTCGATCCATTCTTCCAAAAAAATTCTTGGAAGTGGGGCCAGAGGTGACGATATAATCGATCCACGCCCGATTAATATCGAACCTTGCTCTGAATTTCGCATTAATTGTCCAGCAACCTCATTAGAATTGGAGGTACAAATTACTGGACTGGAAGCAAAAACTTCAGTACCATCTCTACCAATAGAACCAAGTTGCCAAGATTCTGAACTAAACTCATCTGATTGTTCAATATTTTCTAAATCCGGAATGGAGTGGAACCAACGTCCAACAGAAAGACGATCTCCTGAATCTCTATCTACCAACCTAGACCGAATTAGTCCAAATCCAGATCTATCCCAAGACTCAATGTTGCTAGAATTTGATTCTACAGGCATCGCTATCCTTTCGAAGGAATCTGAATGATAGAATCTGGGATTTCTTTCTCTTGTTTCGGCCAGAACTCTTCGACCATCAATCGTTGGAAGAAATATCATGGGAGTGGTTGGTTTACGCGTTACCATCAATAAAACATAGTTTCCCAAGATATCTAAGATCTGAAATTGTTCATCAATAATGTGGTTAAAGGGACCTAAGGGAATCCTTGATAATTCATCCATTTCAAGCATTTTGAAGCCTTTTGAAGTAAGATTTAGTATCCCGCCTCTTGTTCCAGAAATACTAGTCGAGTTAACCAGCCCATCTTCGCGCATTCTTTTCAATTCAACAGATACATGTGGGACACGTAAACCTGATTTCATAGCAATTGATGAAACAGTACCTGAGCCTTCCGATAGTGTAAGAAGCAAAATTCTTCTATGGCGTCCACGAACCTTTCTTCGAATTACAGGTGAAGAATTCGTCAATTTTTCCTCTCCCCTTGAAATTACTATAATGCCATTAGTTATTTCAATATTGATACTCTTTAATTTAAATTTATATATTTGTTACATTTTGTTACATAGTTGATAGAATATTGTGAGAAAAATAACCAATTTACAATTTTGTTCTCAAAAAAATGGTATTTTATTCCTCGATTGTGTAACGAAATTTGTCAAAGAACGGCGGTCATTTGATAACCCCCCCGACTCTCCCCCGAACATCGGCAGCCGATGCAACAGCAAAGGAAAGTTAGGAGAATAAGGAGTGAAAAAGATGAGCGAAAATTTGCGACACCTCATCAGATCTTACCTACAGACACGCCCACGAAATACTGCAGAAATCGTAGAACATGCCAGAGCAAATATGGATGGAACTAGTATCGAACAAATCGAAAAACTACTCAAATCAGATGCTCAAGTCGTTCGTGTAGATTTAGTACGACGTAGTGGTGTGCTTTCTTCTGGATACAAAATTTGTGAATGGGCAACAGTTGATTGGATGAAAAATAGGAGAGGAGAACAATGAGAACTACAAGATTAAGAGAACGAATAAAGAGATTCTTGGCTGAAAAGGGAGAAGCNAATACTACTGAGATTCTAGAACACGTGAATACAACCACTAGACATGGAACTACTCCTCAACAACTTGGAAATGTATTGTCAAAAGACAAAGATATCGAGAAGGTATCTACAACAAAAAGAGGAGGAGCTTTATCAGGCCGATACGACATCTGCGTGTGGAGACTTCGAGAAGGCACTGGTGAACTTCACTAATTTAGACTTCTAACATTCTGTTAAGTGCCTTTAACGCATCACTAGATGTTTGTTTATCGATACTAATGATGTTCCTCTCATCCCCTTTAATTATCGATTCGAGTTGCTCTGCTAAAAATCTTGGATGAATCATATACATCGTAGAACAAGGACAAATTGAATCATCTAAACAAATAATTTCTTTATCAGGGTATTTTGAATTCAGTCGTTGAACAAGATTAATCTCAGTACCTATTCCGATAATCGACCCTGGAGGTGCNTCCTCACAATANCGCCGAATAAAGTCTGTAGAGCCATCTGCATCAGCTGCTTNCACAACTTTACGATCACACTCTGGATGAACTACAATCATAGCATTAGGGTATAATTGTCTCAAATTTTCGATTTGGTCTACAGTAAATCGTTGATGAACAGAACAATAACCATGCCATAGTACAAATCTGGCTGTAGAAATTTCGCTAGTATCAGGAATTTCCCTAGGGTCCCAAACGACCATGTCTTCCGACGTGAAGCCCATTTTGAATGCAGTATTCCTCCCTAGATGTTGATCGGGAAAGAATAGCACTTTACCCAATCCTCCTGCCCTAGATAGAGCCCATTCTAAGACTCCTTTTGCATTGGTAGATGTACAAACAATTCCTCCATGTCTTCCAACAAATGCCTTGAGGGCTGCAGAACTATTCATGTATGTTACAGGTACAAGGAAATTATCATCTTGATTTGCAATTTCATCGGGATTTNTCCTTGATAACGGATCTTGCAAATCAAGTTCCTCGAGTAAAATATGCCAACATTCCTCAACATCAGGTACATTTGCCATATCAGCCATTGAACAACCTGCTCTTGTTGTTGGCATNGAAACAATCTGTTGATCATTGGTAAGAATATCNGCACTTTCTGCCATAAAATGAACACCGCAGAAAACTATCTGTTCTGCTGTACTATCTGCAGCCATTCTAGATAATCTGAAAGAATCGCCTGTTGCATCAGCATGTTCTACAATTGAATCGCGTTGGTAATGATGACCTAAAATCATCACCCTATCTCCTAATTCTTGCTTCGCTTTTTGAATCCTCTCTCGATATTCATTTTCATTAACAGCATCATCGATCGAACACGAAGCGAGGGGGAGGCCGAGAGACATGGCAAACAACCCTCACGCCCGGTGCATTTGAATCCATCTTCCTCTCCGTACAAACATGGATGGCANCTCTCCGTGGGTTGAGGAAGTCGTACTTCATGACGGTGCAGAAGCAAGAACAATTGGCGGAAGGTGGTTNGGAACTGATGCTGTAATGAAAATTCGTCGTCCAAAGGGATATAGGCACCCCAGCCTNGATAAATCANTAACNAAACGAAGATTATTCGCTGAAGCAAGGATTCTGATTCATCTTTCTAATTCTGAACTACCTGTCCCTAAATTACTAGATTTTGATGAAAAAAATGCCACAATTGTAATGACTAGATTACCTGGAGTACCATTATTTGAGATTCTTAGAAACACAAATGATAGCGAAATGGTCTCATCGATAATGTATTCATGTGGAAAATTAATACGTAAAATACATTCAATGGATGTATCTCATGGAGACCTAACTACTCATAATTTGCTATGCGATGATTCAAATTGTATACAAATTATTGACTTTGGATTAGGCAGATTATCTCCTGAAATCGAATCCCTAGGACAAGATCTTCAAGTCTTATCTGAATGTTTGTCTGCAAGTCATCCTAAATATTCAGATGCAATGAGATTCGTACTTAATGGCTACACAGATGGAGAAAAAATTGGGGTGAATTTTGATGATGTTATTTCAAGATATCAAGAAATCCAAGGGAGAGTAAGATATCATGGATNAAAAAAGAACCATTCTTTTTGTTACATCAAACTCAGGCAAGTTAAATGAAGCTAAATTAGCTTTGAGTCAGTTTGGAATAAATATAGAATCCATTAATTTTGACGGAGAATTTCCAGAAATCGAAGAAATTCAATCATCTGAACTTCGACATGTTGCCAAGGATAAATTAACNAAGGCAGTTAAAATTGTAAAAAAGTCATCAAGTAAATTGGGAGTAATGGTAGAAGATGCCGGTTTTTTTATCGATGAATTCGACGGTTTTCCTGGTGTATATTCATCCTATGTTCACAAGACATTAGGAATAAAGGGGATAATTAAAACATTAGAAGGAANAGAAAATCGTGATGCTAGTTTCCAATGTGTGATTGGGATTCATCTTGATGGAGAAGAATTTTTCTTTAAAGGCGAATGCAAAGGACAAGTGTCAGAAAGGGTTCTAGGGTCAAACGGATTTGGATACGACCCTATTTTTATTCCGAATGAAGGAAATGGGAGAACGTTTGGNGAAATGAATAACGAAGAAAAACAAAAATTTTCACATCGTGGGAAGGCAATGGANAAGTTAAGAGCGTACTTACAGGNNAGAAATCAATCGCCAACCTCAAACCAATGCAGCGGGTCGTAGGTAAAGGAGGAGACATAGTGGCGGGTTTCTCTAGACTAATGCTCTGGATGGTGCTCTTCATTGGCGGAGCAGGTTTCTTGACACTTAGAGGAAGCCTATCAGAGAATGGAGAATTAGGTGCAGCAGGCGGACTATTGATCCTTCTAGCATATCTAATGTTTACAGGAGGGCAACCGGCCCCTCCAGCAATGAAGAAAAAGAAAACTCCATCAATTATCGTAGAAAAAGACATTGAAAAAGAACAAGAAGAAATTACTATTCCAGTAAGTAGAAAACGAGGAGTGGATGTAGTTACTCCGGTAGTTGAAACTGTAGATAATGAAGATATTATCGAAGTAGAAGCCATGGATGATGATATTGTCGAAGCGAAAGAATACGTTGTTGAAGTAGATGCTCAATCAATGTTAGAAACAGAGATAGACAGCGTGGTATTAAGTCGTAGAGAATCCCAAAAAGAAATCCGCGAGGGGATTGAGAAGCGCAGAAGGAAGCAATTGGCCAAAATTAGAGGAGATACATTAAGATCTAGATATGAAACANATTCTAGAGAAGAATTACAGAAAATTCTTCAGCAACCTAATGAAATTCACGTTCTTGAAGAACCTGAAAATCCAGCCCCAGGACATCCCTATGGAAGAGTATTAATTCGTATTGATGATGATAAGATATTGCGACTTCGCGTACCATTAGATGTAGGTTTAAGGGCCGCTGAGAGTGAGTCCGAACCCCTTCCAGATCTAGCAGGATTACCCCCTCCGCCTTTACCAGGAGTAATTGGTGACCTTCCGCCTCCGCCTCTTCCAGGAGAAATTGGTGAACTACCTCCACCTCCAAATTCAGAGAAATAAATTCTTANNTTTAATCAATGATGCTATGTATTAAACTCATGTCGAAGGGACATGGCCGAACGTCCTGATGTGGAAGAACTTACTATCGAAGAATGCTCATCTGAAAATGGTGTTATTATAGTTGCAACAATAAATAGACCAGAGAAATTAAATGCATTAAACATTGATGTAAAAGAAGCGATCAAATCACTTTGTACTTGGGCACAAAANNCAGAGGAAGTTTTGGTAGTAATTTTCCGAGGTGCNTCTCCATTGCCTCCTCCTGAAGGAAAACGACAGAAACCTCATGCTTTNGTTGCAGGAGCTGATGTNAGTGAATTTGTTGGAAAAGATAGTACTACTATTCGTCCAGAATTTGAAGATAATGTTTGGGAAGCAGTTTGGAAATTNAGAAAGCCAACAATTGCTCTAATTGATGGATATGCATTAGGTGGTGGCAGTGAGTTAGCCTTGTCATGCGATATTAGAATTGCAACGAACAGATCGATGTTTGGTACTCCAGAAATCAATCTTGGGCTAATACCTGGAGGAGGGGGGACTCAACGATTAACTTGGCTTATAGGATATGGAAAAGCAATGGAAATGGTGATGGGAGGAGAAATGATAGATGGAGAGGAAGCGTATCGAATCGGATTAGTAAATCACATCGTTGAACCAAACGATTTGATGAAGAAAGGGATGGAAATTGCGAATAATCTTTCATCCAAATCTCCTCTAACTATTCAAGTAGCAAAACAAGCTGTTCGTGCTGCATTAGATAATCCAATCACAGATGGGATTCTATTAGAACACAATATGTTTGTTGATTTATTCGATACTAAAGACAAGGAAATTGGGGTCAATGCTTTCATGGAAAGAGGTAAACCAGATTGGACAGGTGAGTAATTACTTGGTAGAAAATCTAGTTGAAGCCAATGGATTAGCNAAGAGATTTGGTGACTTTGTAGCACTACAGCCTCTTGATGTAAAGGTTCAGGCAGGAGAATTCTTCGGAGTTTTTGGTCCAAATGGTGCCGGAAAATCGACCTTTATTCGTCTATTAACAGGGCAATTAAGACCCAGTGCAGGATCTGCAAGTGTGTTGGGAATTAATGTAGAAAATCAACCAAGATTAGTGAAGGCAAATATTGGAATTGTTCCCGAATCTGAATCTCCACCTTCATATCTAACTGCAGCAGAATTTCTAGAATTTGTTGCTCGTCTGAGAAAAATAGATCGAATCAATGAAAAGGTCAATTATTGGCTTAATTGGTTTGGAATGACTGACAAAAGTGGGACTTTATGTAAAGATCTGTCAAAAGGTCAACGGCAAAAGGTAATGCTTGCCTCCGCGTTCATCCATGAACCAAGACTATTATTCCTTGATGAGCCATTTGTAAATTTAGACCCAATATATCAAAGAAAATGTCGAGAATTATTACTAGATCATATCTCAAATGGGGGNACTATTTTTCTCTGTTCTCATATCCTTGAGATTGCAGAAAGGTTGTGCACAAGAGTAGCNGTAATTGATCATGGAAGAGTTCTTGCAGCAGGTAAATTAGATGAATTGAGAAATTCAAAAAATGAAACTTTAGAAGATATTTTCATTCGATTAGTTGGGAAATCTATCAATGAAATTGAAGCAGAAAGCATTGCTGAAGAGGAATGAGTTAGATGAGTGTAAAAAGGAATGAACCAAACTTTAGTTCATCCTTTCCGATTACATTCAAAATGATGTTCAAAGAGGAATGGCGTCAAAATGTTGACTTTGCAAAAAGTAGACGTATCTTGATGTTTCCAGCATTATTAGCCGTTGTTTCTATGGCATTAACAATAGGACTAAGATTTCTTACAGGCGATGGAGTGATTGGAGCAAATGCTGAAGAAATTTCCCGAGAAACTTTTACTTTTGATGAGTTGCGAACAGGAATACATCTAATGGTTTTTCTTTTCTCAATGGGAATGGGGACCTTCGCGTTCTTGGGTCGCTCTATTATNTCCCAGAGAAGTGGTGGAAAAAATTTTCTTCTAGCATCTCCGGCAATGCAGCCTATCGATTTACAAACAACATATCTTGCTTACTACCTTAAAGAAGTGAGTTTTTACATTGTATTAATTCTTACTCCGGTAACTATTGGAATGGCATTGGGAATCGCATCACAATCAATTTTTCAAATCACAACACCATTGTTATGGAAATCTCTACTACCATTTCTAATTTGTATTTCGCTAACTTTAGCTCAGGGAATAGCAATTTCATTCTTCGGTTCAACATTAATGAGCAGAGGAGGGCAATGGAATGTCCTAGTACCAATTTTGGGAGCTGTTCTCGGNGCCCTAATTTATCTCNGATTTATNCCCATAGAAAATGCAATTATTGGATTATGGGCACACTCTGATGGATCAATTAATGCACTAATGTTTACGCCTCTTGCTTTCTTTTCATGCACTATTTTGGCTTGGATTTCAGCGGGACTTCTGCCTGAAGATTTTGAAGTCCGAATAACTGGAAGAGATGATCTATTTGTTCCAGTCTACGAAAAATTAGGCAAAATCGGCCTAAAATCAGAGAGTAGAATGAGAATCCTGATTGCAAAAGAAATCGTAGATGTATTGCGTTCAGGGACACTGCTAAAAATGCTAGGATCTTTTGCAGTGCCCCTCCTTTTCCTATTACTTCTAGCNTGGGGGGCAGATTTTGCTTCCTTTCCCATTCCTTTCAATTTACTTTCTTATGCTCCATTCATAGGATTTTTTGGGTTCAATTTCTATTCCTGGTTGAATGCAATTGATGCTCCCGATCATCTAAACACAATGCCAATATCTGTTCCTGAATTACTAAAAGCAAAAATTTGGACTTATTTTTTGCTGACTAGTTGGATTGGTGTTATATTCATTTTACTTATGGCCTGGATGTTAGATCAATGGGATGATGCTATTTCTGCAATGGTAGTAATGCTTGCAAATTCAATTTATATTGTTTCTCTNTCTGCTTGGCTTATGGGGTTACGACCCAATAAAGCAATTTTCGACAGTGGAATTATGGCTCGTTTCTGGATTGCGACATCTTTNCCGTTGATTGGACTATTCGTTTTATCCTTCACCAAGGGAGATACTACATTATTAGAAAATTGGAGTACGCAAGTTTCTACTGGAGGATTGAATGCTGAGGCTCAGGCGATAGAACTTGAACAGATGCAATCTACGAGTCTAACCGGAATCTTGGGGATCTGTGCTATTCTTGTTTCTCTTTCTTTTCTTTATCTTCGATTACTCAAACGTAAATGGGGAAGTTCACCGTTTGAAAACTAAATCGATTAGTTCATGAGCAACAAGGGAATACAAGAAAATATGTCAAAGGTATTGGTACTTGCTGGACTACCAGGATCCGGTAAAAGTGTGGCCTCAGATATTGCAAAANCAATGAATATACCAGTAATAATAATGGGAAATGTGATTCGAAGAGAAACTGCTGAAAGAGGATTAGAACCTAATTCTAGAAATATAGGAATGGTAGCNTCAGATCTAAGAGAAAAATTTGGAGATGACGTGGTTCTTCAAAGAATATGGCCAATAATTTCTCAAGAATTAAAAAACAATAACCTAGTTTTAATCGATGGAATGAGGAGTATTGCTGAAAGGGATGCGTTGGTACAATTGATGGGATTTGAACCAGAAATCTTAGCAATATTGGCATCTGAAAATATTCGTAATTCCAGACTTATTCAAAGAAAACGCTCTGATGACTTAGATATCGAATCTACAAAAGAAAATAAAAAAAACCTAAAACAAATCAATAAGGAAAAAAACCATGTCATTTCAGAGCGTGACGCCAGAGAAAAGGGATGGGGAGTTGAATCATTATTAGAACGGGCAAATTACAAAATTGATAATGAAGATAGTATGGAATTATTCCGNATAAGTGTCAAAGCACTCCTAGAACGCCTAAACAACCCTGATTGAAGGCCAAAGGTTATCCCAATCGTCGTTCCTTTGCAACACGTAGTGAGGTGGCACCATGGCACGACGAGGGCGGAAGAACCAAGGCCAAGGCCGAAAAAAGCAGCAACAAGCCCAATTTGAAGAAATGGACAAGTATCCCGTTTCTCCCCCTCATTCGTTCGCTAGAATCGTTCGAGATTTGAGAACTTTGAACATTATTTACCAAGTAATTGAACCTCCTCTAAACAAAAAAGAAACAGAACAAAAAGACCAGATAATGGACATCTTTGTTCAGGCATTGAATGCCGATATAGAAGAAATAGATGCAGATCCAGTTGCCTACCTCCGTGCGGCAATGGATCAGATAATCAAGTCATATCGATTGAAAATTAGTAAAAAATCTAGATCTAAAATTTTCTACTACATCCGTAGAGATCTAATTGGGTATGGGCGGATGGACGTTTTGATGAATGACTCGAATGTAGAAGANATTTCTCTTGATGGGACTAATGTTCCAATCTTTGCTTATCATAGAAAGTTTGAATCTATTGAAACNACGATTGCTTGGCCCACAGATGATGAATTAGAAGCTTACGTAATNAAACTAGCACAACGATGTGGGAAACATATTTCAGTTGCAGAGCCCCTTTTAGATGCTACACTAATGGATGGATCTAGAATCGTCATGAAACTCGGTAGAGAAGTCTCTACACGTGGTTCCGCATTTTGTATCAGAAGATTCAGAGAAGATCCGTTCAGTCCTTGCGATATTGTTGCATTCCGAACTATGACTAGTCTAATGGTTGCTTATNTNTGGATTGCATTTCAACAAGGTGTTTCCATGCTATTCGTAGGNGGTACTGCTTCAGGAAAAACAACGACTTTGAATGCAATGTGTCTGTTTATTCCTTGGCAAATGAAAATCGTAAGTATCGAATCAACTCGAGAAGTAAACATACCTCAACCAAACTGGATCCCTGGATTAACAAGACAAGGATTTGGAGGTGAATCATCAGAAGGTGAAATTACGGAGTTCGAATTACTAAAAGCAGCTCTTAGGGAACGACCGGAATATATTATCGTGGGCGAAATAAGAGGGTCAGAAGCATACGTACTATTCCAAGCGATGGCTACNGGACACTGTTCCTATTCGACTGTTCACGCTGATTCAGTCGCATCATTAGTACATCGTCTTGAAAATAAGCCAATTGATATCCCTCGAGTACTTCTTCCTGCTCTTGAAGCAGTAGCAATCCAGATTCAGACTAGGATTAACGGACGCCGTGTACGAAGGACAAAGCAGATTGTTGAAATTGTAGGTGTAGACCCACATAGTCAAGAAGTAATTACAAATGAGGTGTTTAAGTGGGATCCTTCCCGTGATGATTTCGATTTCAGCGGTAAATCCTATGTCTTGGAGAAAGTAATGGTGAAGATCAATTACTCTCAAGAAAAGATGCGAAATGAATTACGAACAAGAAAGAGAATCCTAGATTGGATGGTTTTGAATGATATCCGGAAATCAGATCAAGTCGCTCAAATAATTACAGAGTATTATGTTCGACCTGACGAAATCCTTGCTCGCGTGGACGGCCTACGCTGACTTTTAGGAGGCGGAATATTGGCAAAGAAAAGAGATTTGAAGTCAAAGAAGCAATATGACTTCGAAGGTATGACTCTAACACCTTGGCAGAAAATATCCAATACCCTTTTTGGAGGGATTTTTCGAGAACGCGCNCGTAAAGATTCAGACNTGAAAAAACTTCTAGTTCAGGCAGATATCAGAGTAATGCCAGAAGTATACAAATCTACACAATTGATGAGCACTATAGCAGTAATTATTGGATGTGGCGCACTTATGGCACTTGTTTTCTTACCAGGCGCTGGATTGATTGCAATCTACGAATCAATTCAAGATCCTGCTACTGTTATGCCTTGTATGGATTGGGAATTCTGGCATAANGCAGATATCAATCCATCTCAACCAGGAAATGGATGCCCTCACTATACGACCCAAGTTTTCCCATTCTTATGGAAAGCAATTATTGTCATTCTACTAGGCTTANTAACTCCTTATTCTGCAAACAAATATTTTGGTAATGAAGCAGAAAGAAAACGATCAGCTCGAGCAGAACGATTAGAGAAATATTTGCCATATGCTTCATCTTACACAGCAGCAATGTCAGCCGCAAATGCTACTCCAGTCAAGATTTTCAGATCTTTAGCCAAGAATGGAGAAATCTATGGAGATATTGCATATGATTCTTCGATGGTATATCGCGATATGACTCTCTTTGGATACGATATTATTACAGCAGTGAAACTTGCTGTTGATCGNGCTGCCTCCACATGGGTTACTGAATTCTTCCAAGGAATGGTGGGGACTCTCTCGTCTGGAGGTAATCTAAAGTTATACTTCCTGAACAGGGCTGAACACTACATGAGAGAAAATAGAATTAGACTTACTGTATTCTTGGAAACACTAGCAATGTTTGCTGAAACATATATTGTAGTTGCAGTAGCAATGCCATTNTTCCTCATTGTAATGTTAGTAATTATGTTCTGGGTATCTGGAGCAGGGTCTCAAATTTCTGAAAATATGGTTTACGGAATTGTGATGGGATTACTTCCAATGATTCATATTGCTTATTCTCTGTTTGTGTGGCTAATGTCTCAAGAAAACGAAATGTAAGGGGGTGAATTATGGCTAGAAAAAAGGGGAAGAAGAAAATCAAGGTTAGATTAGAACTACCCAAAGACGATAGTACAGAAACTAACTTCACAATTATTCTAGTTCTGGGGATGATGCTTGGAATGAGTTGTATGGGTTTCTGGATTACTAATGCGGATTTAGTTTTCAAACCATTGAATCAGATGCCTATGTTTCTAAATTTAGCTTGTCCTGATTCATTTGATCCAAATGTTCCAGTTCCACCAACTTATGCAGATAATCAATCTTGTTTTCTTACTCAAGAAAGTCCAACTATAGAAACATGGAGCGACGAATGGGAGAAAGTAAGCTCTCCAGGTGCTGCTGCTTTTTTTATAGTGCCAGGGATTGAACAACAAAGGCTCGGTAATCAAAATCATCCTCCTCAAACTGCCGATATTACTTGTACAGCAGAAGCCGATAATAGTGGGACTTTTACACTTTCAATTGTGGAAAGGTCATTCGATTTGTCAACTACAACTATAGCAACTCAAGGTATGGTCTCTAACAGTGAAGAATGTGGTCTAAACAATGTTCCTGTACAAGCAAACAAACAGTATGAAATCTGGGTAGAAATCCCATCTGATCAACCTGCAATTAGAACTTTTGATTTTACAGTAAGCGTGGANTCATATGATGGAATTCCTGAAAATATGAACAATAAATCCTTGTGGATTGGACCAAAAGTGGATGTTGGTCCTTTTGCTCTTCATCCAACAATTTTTGTAAATTTCTTTGGACTAGGATTACTGATTATGGTGTTCCCTGCTGCATTGTACAGCGATGCACAAGCAAGAAAAATCAAAGCAATTGAAGATAAATTTCCTGACTTCCTTAGAGACTTAGCTGAATATTGGAAGGGTGGACTTTCAATGGTAGTGTCGGTAAGAACGCTTGCAAGGTCTGAGTATGGAGCTTTGAATAATGATATTCAGAAGATGTCCGATCAGTTATCATGGGGGATTCCATTCGGAGATGTCATGAAGNTGTTTGCTGATAGGGTAAATACTCCCTTGGTTCATAGNGCTGTNTCACTAATTGATGAAGCAAACAAAGCAGGAGGTAAGATTTCTGATATCTTGGTAACTGCTGCTAATGATTCTAGAGAAATAAAATTCCTAGAGGGTGAACGTATCAGAGCNATTNCGTCATATATTTCGGTAATTTGGGTATCATATCTTGTATTTATGGGGGTAATTGTGGTTCTTTCGAAGGTGTTCATTCCAGCTATTGCTAGTTCTAACAGTGGNGGAGAATCTGAAAGTATTGGAAATATGCAAATTAATGCGGTAGATCCACTCTTTTTCCTTGTCGTTTTCTTTTATGGTGTATCCGCCCAAGCGGTTGGTAATGGTGCAATGGCTGGACTAATGGCCACGGGACGCTTGGCAAATGGAATGAAGCATTCTGGATATATGCTTATACTTGCTCTTTTAGCATTCAACTTTGTTGCTTTCTCTCCAGAACTAATTGGAGTTCCTATGTCTGAAGGTCTAGCGCATTCTGTTGGAAGAATGGCTCCAGGGTGATATTATGGAGGAATCGGCAAAAACAACAAATGCCCAAGTCCATATGATAGAGATGATTACTCTATTCTGGCTATTCTTTCTTTGTGCTGCATTTGTAATTCAATTGCAAGTTCCAGATACGAACCCAATAGCCTCCGATGCAGCATTACTTGTTGCTGCCGAAGATGCTCACACTCTAGCTACAGCAGAAATAGACCAAAATGGAACGTCAATNATGAATGCTCACTTAGCCGCTGATGAACGAATAGAAGCTTGCACTATTCTTCTAGACAATTTACCAGAAACCGTAACTGGGAATTGTTGGTTGGCAGTTGATGCTGAACCAATGGAAAGAGAAGGAATTGGAGAAATTCCTCCAGGACAAAGTCTTACAGTAATGCATTTACATTCAATTGAAGGTCACCTTTGGACTGTTGGACTACAGGTTTGGCATATTGGAAGTGGTGCTTGATGATTCAAAACAATCGTAATGATGATGCGCAGATGTTATTGGCAACTGGTGTAGTACTTCTTCTTGCCTTACTTTCTATGGCAATTTATGGCGTCAAAGTAGTGGGCATGGGTGAGCCATATGATTCATCTGATGATGCAGTTCTTCAGACTGCCACAGAAGTCGATCATGTTTGGGAAGTAACGATACAATCACGTATCACTGACTTAGCGGGGCTAGGAACTGATTTCGAAATATGTAATGATGCTGCAAAAAGTGTACAAAATGATCTTGTCAGACATGGAGAACATAGAGGAGTTGAAGTGATTTTAGTTGGACTAAATGTCTCAATTGAAGGAAATCAATGTCATGTATCAGCAGAAGCGGGAATTGCCGATAGGAATAGTAGACTACTACTGATGTTAGATGCAACTATCGAATTACCATAGTTACTCTAAGTTTTGACGAATACGCAATAGTGGATCGTCATGGAGAATAGGGTCAATTCTTACCCACCCTGCTACTCTACCCTTTTCCATAATTGCTCGTTGTATTGCTCTGATTCTATCAAATGCCAGGATATAACGAGATGATCCTCTATATGTTGTTTCTTCTCGTTTCATGATAAATTCTCTATGTTGGTTTTCAGCATCAGCAGTTGCAACTATTCCAATCGCTCTACCACCTGCTTCTCTCCAATCTCTTAACCAAGATGATTTTGGAATAATATGTACCCCCTCAATTACTAAATCTACACCTTGAGCTCTGGCTCTATCTATTACGGCATCAACGCCCTTCTCTACTGCCTCTGATGCATCTAACCAATCGTTAACTGGATCTCCTGTTTCNCCTTTCGAGTAAGATGATCTATGTAAAGCAGGAAATTCGCTAACACTAAGATTACATCTTAATACTTCTCTAATTGTATCCGTAGAAACGCATCTACTAAAATCGAGTTCATGTGCAACCATATGTGCTAAAGTAGATTTTCCGGTCCCTGTAGCTCCAGCAATTATAGTCAAACGAGGAGTTCGATTATCTTTCGATTCCTCGATCATAATTCCACCATTTTAGTTTACAAATTTTCAGATTAGATGATTAACAATATCGTCTACAGACTGTGTTTTTCCGCAATATGCACATCGAAGTTCTAATGGATTTCTTGAATGAATTAGAATTCGATGTGGAAGAGGTTCCCTAGGATTATTCATNATACAATTAGAAAACGAACATCGAGCAACGTTCGTTAATTCATCTCCAAGTATCACAGATCTCTTTTCTGCAACACGATAATCTCGAATAATTGATACCGAGGCATTAGGAGCGATTATTGCTAATCTGTCTAACTCTTCTTGAGTTAATTCACGATCTTCTACCTTCATTACATCTTTTCGATCTAACTTCTTGCTTGGAACATTCATTGCTAAGGAAATTGGAGTACTACGACTGTCCAGTAACCCTAACATTCCTAATACCTTCAAACAGGAACCTGCTGGAACATGATCGATAATAGTTCCATTTTGAATAGCTGTTACTCGACGCATACCCTCTTCGCTCATTGACTCACCTCCGGAACTGAAACCCCTAGTAAGCGACATAATAACGACATTCTTGCTACTACTCCATAGAATGCCTGTTCGAAATATTTTGCATGTACAGTTGAGTCAACATCTGGAGAAATTTCATCAACACGAGGTAATGGATGCATGATTATCATATTTTTATTGGCAGTACTCAGATCAGAACGANTTAATTTGAAAACTCCTGCAACTTTTTGATATTCATCTTCATCCGGGAAGCGTTCTTTTTGTATACGTGTCATATATATGACGTCAACATTTTCTATAGATCCATAAAGATCTGCTGTTTCTTCAATTGAAACACCTGAATNACGAAGATCTGAAATTATTTCTCGAGGCATAGTCAGAGAAGTGGGAGAAATAAAGGTCAAAGAACAGCCAAAACGAGCTAGTGCTTCCGACAAACTGTGAACCGTACGACCGTATCTTAAGTCACCAACTAATGCAACATTCAGGCCTTCAAGTGTTCCATGGCAAGAACGAATTGTGAAGAGATCTAGAAGTGTTTGAGTTGGATGATGGCCAGCACCATCTCCTGCATTAATTACTGGTATCTTGACTGCATTTGAGGAATATTGCGCTGCTCCTTGACGTGGATGGCGAATTACAGCAATATCTGCGTATCCGTCCATCATTTGCATAGTATCATACAATGTTTCACCTTTTACTACAGAGGAATTAGAAACATCGCCTAAATTCAATACTGANCCTCCGAGTCTTTTCATTGCAGTTTCAAAAGACATTCTTGTTCTAGTAGAAGGTTCGAAGAAAAGATTGGCTAAAACCTTCCCAGCAAGGATTGGTAAATGGATTTCACCTCTTGCTATAGGTAACATTCTTTCTGCATCATCAAGTATAGACAATATGTCTTCATTCGTCAGGTCATCCACAGTGATTAGGCCACTCATACTCGTCCCCTTCTTCAAAGGGGGAGAACTCCGACCATATTCCTTCCCGTTGAATTGACATCTATCTTCACACCACTCCGTCGGCTTGATGTGAGGGGACTGGTTCCCAGAACCATGCTGATTAGTAGGACGCCGGTCCGAGCATCTTTCTGTGGAGGGGGNACCGACCTTGCTGCATTCTACCAGAATCATCCTGATGGGGGTGCAGTCACTTCTCTAGCAATGGCTCGTTACCTCTATGTTACTGTAAATCCAAGGTTTGACAATTCAATAAGAATTTCCTATTCGTCGATGGAATTTGTAGATGATATCAATGAAATCCAGCATGAATTAGTTCGTGAAGCAATGAAATCTACTGGAGTCACACATGGCATTGAAGTTACCACAATAGCAGATATCCCATCTAGAGGAACAGGCCTAGGGTCATCTTCTGCAGTTACAATTGGTCTACTCAATGCATTATCGTCTCTTGCTGGAAATCCAATGTCTTCAGAAGAATTAGCTAAAGAAGCATGCAGGATAGAAATTGATGTTCTTGGTCAACCCATTGGAAAACAAGATCAATATGCAGCTGCAATTGGAGGTGCGAATACAATCGGATTCTTGCCTGATGGTTCTGTCAGTATCGACCCTCTGATTCTGTCAGATAATACGAAACAACGAATTGAGAATGAATTTTCGCTAGTTTATACAGGATTAACTAGATCAGCAAACTCTGTCCTTTCAAAACAAAAAGAATTGACNGCAGATAGAATGGAAGAGTTATCCATACTAAGGCTTCAAGCTTTTCAAGTTAGATCAGCATTAGAAGGTGGGAGGCTTGAGGAAGTTGGAAGATTGCTTGAAGAATCCTGGCAAATTAAACGAAATTTAGTTGATGGAATTACAGGAGAATTACTTGATTCTCTACATGAACAATTGATTGACGCAGGAGCAACAGGTGCTAAATTACTGGGTGCAGGTGGAGGAGGTTTTTTCCTAGTTCATGGAGATACTGAAATTAAAACGCGTCTAGAAAATTCTCTAAGTTCAAAACATAAAATTCTACCTCTATTGATCGATAGTCAGGGGTCAACAATTATTCACGATGATGGAAAAAGATGGGGGTGAAGCCCATTCGTTTTCAAGCAATAGTAATGATTTCCTTACTATTTCTAATGTCTACTCCAATCGGACAGGCTGAAGAAAATCAAGGAAATATATTAGATATTGAAATGGGTTATTGGATTAATGAAAATTGGATTCCACTAACTACATCATTTCAATTTGAATTTAGATTGATAGATCCATGGACAGGGCAAGTAATTTATTACGAAATTNCTAATGATACAAAAATACAGATTGATTTAGATGACTCTAAACCAATTAGACCCGAAATTAGATCACTTGAAAATGGAATAAATGTTCAATTATTACCCACGATAAGTCCAAATTCTTCTGTAACTACATATGTTAAAGCAAATATTTCTAATGTATTCGAATTAAGTGTTGATGAAATCGATACTTGGAAATATATTGGAGAGCAAACTATTGGTTGGATTAATGGGACGGATTCANTAACACTTCCAGAAGGAAAGGGGTGGATAGAAACAAGANACGTAGGGGAAGATAATACAATCTCTCATAATCTTCTCTCTGTTAATTGTGAGACAAATGGAGATATCGATTGTGGGTTAACAGATTTATGGCCCCCTTCTGAAGGATCTTTACGCATAATGGCTCAAGATTCAGGTTGGANTGGAACAATACTGGTTCGTCATTCCCCAAGTGGTTGGGAAGATAAGATCGTTGTCAATGGGACATTAGATTATGATTTACCTAGAATAGAAAGTGGACAATGGTATTTATGGAGATTAATCNATGAAATNCCCGAATCACTCCCATATTCGTTTGATGATGCTCTTTTTGAATCACTAGATTCTTGGCTTTCAACCGATCTAAGTATACCTATTTCTCTTGACTCAACAATGTTGCTAAATTTTATTGAAGAAAATCCCGAAAATAATTTCCAAGAATATGCCGATTGGTCTGCAAGTATACGNCTTCCTTCNCATATTGGTCATCCAATGTTCCCATCCTCTAATCTTGGAATCATGTANCAAATTGACAAATTTATTGGGAACTGGGACGGAACAGTTGATGCAGAGGAATCTAACTTGTTCTCAGAAATTCTTGGTTCATTAGGGTGGAAAGATGCCGAAAATATTGGATGTTGCTCGTTAAACGGAGAACAAATGTTTGCAACTGAACCGATTTATCCTACGGGAGGACATATTGATCCTGCAACAGGAGAGGTGTTTGCTGACGGTATATCGTGGGGATGGGACGAATCAGGAACATTAATTGGAAATGTTTCAGTTTCAAGCATTCAAATTTTGAAAATTCCATTTAGNGGATATATTAGAGATTCTGCAAATTTAACAATAGATCTTCCAAACCAATGGGAACTAAGACATTCGCCTCAAAATGACATTATTGTTTCCTCTGGTGAAAGTATTTTCATTAATCGTAGTGAATTAAGTGTGATAGGAGAAATAACTCTTAATTTAGAAGAGAATGATATTCCTATNCCATCTATTACCAGTATTGGGGCATCGGAAANCTATGTTATTCTTAATGGAAATCCAAGCTTAAATTTATCTTGTGAAGATTCGGTAGAAGAAAATACTATTGAAAGATGGAAAATGACCGACAAAAGAGGATTTTCAATCGTTCAAGGTAAGTATCTTAATTTTTCAACAGATTCAAATATTTTCTCAGAAGGAGATCAAATTCAAATCATCGGAGAATGTATAGACTCACATGGAGAGNTTGGTGCTATACAACGAAATCTAATTTTAGATGGAACTTCTCCAGAATGGGATATTATCATGCTCGAAGATCATCCACAGTATTGGGCACAAATCAATCATTCAATGACTTCATNAGAAATAGCAGTAAATGCAACAAGTACGCTTATTTTCGANATTAATACNATTGATAATAATGGTGAAACAGTTTCAATAATTATGACATCAAATAGAAGCGATGGATGGATTAGAGAGTCAGATGATAGACTATTTTTCGCTGAATTTTGGCCTCAAACTGACAATGTAAATGGTATGCATATGAGTACTGAGGAGAGACATCAAGAAAGATATCCTGCCAAACGATGGGTATATCTTTCAATTTCTGATTCAGTGGGGAACTCAGTGGAAAAGAATTGGTCATTCACAAGTTTGGATCTTGGTTCTCCTGTTCCTAGACCAGAATTACTAGTTAATGGAGAAATATTAGGAATTGATAACCTTGCCAATACNTCTTCATTTATTGAAATTGATTTGAAGAACTCATTTGATGACTTGAATTCAATAGAAAATATCATTTGGACTGCTGAATTAAACGGAATCACTCTTTTTGAAAACCGAAGTTGGGAAGAAATTTCTCGTTTTTCTCTTCCAGCACTTGATTCCGGAATACATGATTTAGTGGTCTCGGGAATAGATTTGTCAGGTAATATTGGGCGCCATAGCATGATTATTGAGATTCATCCAACTACATTACCAACTTTATCTATTGAAGATATTATGGTGCCCACTGGAGTTTTATCGGGACAACCAGGGGAAATTACCGTGATAGTGTTCAATCATGGTTCATCATCTACTGATGCAGAAGTTTGTATAAAAAATGAATGTGAGACAATTATTGTAACCGGTGCAAGTTTAGAGGGAGTTGGAATTTCATCAGCAATTTTATCCTTTGATTCCCTGCCTTCTGGATGGAGTACAGTATCTGTTCAATGGTTGGTAAACGATCAACCTTATNTTATTGAGGCAACAACACCTTCTATAGAACCAGCATGGAGAGAAACTGCACGTTTTCTAATTAAGGTAGTTCTAATCGCGTATTGTCTTGGAACTCTGTTTGATAGACGGTTTGGGGACTCATAATTCCGTACGTTTCATGATAGTTGAGGATTTAATCGAATACATGCAGACGACAGGGGGGGCTCAGAACTCTGTTGAAAAAGCACTAGAAAAATGGAAATCAAAGACTGATAAGTTGGGTATTTTCATCATTTTTGGGTGTATTTTATTGGGAGCTTATTCTTCTTTTCCGGGATTACAAAATGGTTTGAGTTCTGCATCAATTGTACCTCTTCTATTCCTTGTAGGTTCTGCTTTAATGGTCTCAGAAGTCATAGAAAACGGACCAGAACAAAGAACAAGAATTGCCACGATATCTGGATTAATTGGCCCCTTAGTTGCTATCGCTGGAATCCATTCCATTACAATTCACCATGGAGATAATTTTCACCAATTATTAGGAGGAATCAGTTGGATAGCTGCAGGTACTATTTTGTTCACTTGTAATGCTTTCATATTTCAAAACGAGAATAATATTGGAGTAATTCGTTACAGAGCGATGACTAGATTAGCGGGAATGGCAATTGCAACTGCTTGGATTATATCTAATTCTACTGAACCTCTCTTGATATACTTTCTAATCCCAATATTGATTGCTTCCTTCATTTTCTCTTTGGATTTGCGGTTAGGGAAAAAAGAAAGAAAACAAAAAAAGGAATTTTCTAATAGATATGATTCACTGCAACTGAGAATTCTTGAGATTAGGGCTGCTGGGTCAGTGATTGATCAATCTGTATCATTGCTAAAAAGAGCAAATGAAATTGGATGGACTGATTTTTCTGAAGGAATGAAATTATTGGATTCTGCAGAAGATGATATTGAAAGAACACTTTCACTTTCAAAAGATATTGTAGATATAGAAGCGGATTCAGAACGAAAAGTGATCGATTCTGAAGGAATTGCTCCCATGACAGAAGGTCCCAGAAACGCAATGAATCAAGGAAAAAGAGAGTTAGAATTAGGAAGTTTAAGGGAAGCAGAAAAATTATTCAGAATAGCAAAAATTAGAGCTCTAGACATTATTGAACACTGGGAAAATGCAGAAATTGCAATTCAGAATGCTCGAGAAGCAATTACAGGATTAATGGGCTCGGANTTAGAGAGAATGCAGTCATTAATGATGGCAGCAGAAGACGCCATGGATAATGAAAATCCAGGAGAGGCTCTAATCATTGCTGAAGCAATTCCCGGTCATGTTGAAAATTTAGGAGAAGCCATGGATGCAGCGATATCCAAAGTCGATGANGCAAAAGAAATGCTATCAAGAACTGATGGCTTAGTTACAACAACTTGGGATGAAATGTTATCTAAAGCAATGCAAGCAATGGAAGATGGAAATGGTTCTATGGCCAGGGGATTAGCCGATTCAATCATCAGAGAAATAACAGCCACTGAAGAAGCAAAGTCATCAATGCAAAGAGCATTACGACAAAGGAAGTCACTGCGTAAGAGATGGGAAGGCCATATACAGGAAGATCAATGGGAAAANAGATTACAAGAAATTCTGGATGATACCAAGAATGAGAAGTGGAGAGTAGCTCTACAAAAAATGGAGAGCTTAACTTCAGACTTAGATGCATTAAATGCTGCTCAAGGAGATGCTGAAGAATTATTGAATTTCATCGAAAATGAATGGAAAGATACACGTAACAGATTAGAATCCTCCGGAATTGGCCCACAAGACAAAGATAGATTAGCATGTGAATCTGAAGTTTCCAAGGCAAGAATTGCACTCAATTCAGGAGATGTTGATTCCTGTCTGAAATCTTTAGGCAAATCTGATGAATTAATGGAGCGTCTAAGAAGAAGATTTTGATTACAGTCTAAAATCAGCCACTACTGGAGCATGATCTGATACTTGCAATCCCCCTGCTCTGATTATTTTAGCCCCTTGAAAACAACTTCTTGCTGCGTCGTTACCGAGAATGTAATCTATTCGCCATCCTTTATCCTCTTCTCGAGCTCTACCTCTATTCGACCACCAAGAATAGGGCCCTTGAATTGGTCCCCAATCCTCTCTGCATAGATCATGCCANCCTGTTTCAAGAAGACGATCGAACCATTCGCGTTCTTGAGGAAGAAATCCAGANGTCATCTGATTAGATTTCGCATTCCAGATATCAATNTCTTNGTGGGCAACATTCAGATCTCCTGCCACAATAACAGGAATATCCATTGATAAATTCGGTGAAAGCCATTCCAGCCAATCTTCCATCCATCGTTCCTTATACTGTTGACGTTCTTCCTTTGCTGAACCACTTGGAAGGTANGTATTGATACAACGTATTCCAGGATGATTAGTAACTAATAATCTTCCTTCTAAGTCTTCAGGATCATCTCCTCTACCCATGCCTCTTCCAATAACTTCCATTTCGATTTTTGACCATGTAGATACCCCTGAATATCCTTTCTTTTCTGCAGGGTGCCATGCCAATTGAAATTCATCAGGAGATATCCAATCTGGAGGCAATTGTTCAGGGAGGGCTCTGACTTCTTGAAACATCCATATATCGGCATCTAGGGTGTTGATAAAATCGTCTAATCCTTTCCTAATTGCTGCACGAATCCCATTAAGATTCCAAGAAACTATTCTCATTCCTAAGCCTCTAAATCTTCTGACCAATTGCCGAATCTTGCTAAATGAGCCATGTGACATCTATGAGCAAAAACAGAATGAGCAACTGATAGATCATCTTGATTTTCAGCCCATGTCCTCAGAGTAGATGCTTGTAGAGCTCTGCCATAAGAATACGATAATTCAAACGGATGAGGTCCCATATTATTCATAGCATTAAGATGAGCTGTAGCCTCTACCTCAGTCTGACCACCTGATAAGAAAACAATGCCTGGAATTCCAGATGGAACATGATTATGTAGAAGATCAATAGTCATTCTAGCGCATGTCTCTACATCACTTCTCTCAGGATGTGATTTCCCTGGAAGAATCATGTTAGGCTTAAGTAAAGCCCCCGGAAAAAAGACACCTTGTGTTTCACAAGCTGCCCAAGTGGCATCTAATACTCTAGAAGTAACCTCAAAACAGCGCTGTGCTGAATGATCTCCCTCCATCAATACTTCAGGTTCAATAATAGGGACTAACCCTTGTTCTTGACAAATCGCAGCATAACGTGCGAGAGCGTGTGCATTAGTAGAGATGCAGGCATTTGATGGTAAACCATCGGCTATCCTAATTACTGCACGCCATTTTGCAAAACGCGCTCCCATAGCAAAATATTCGGCACACCTTTCTCTCAAGCCATCTAATCCCTCAGTAACGGTCTCATTTTCATGCCCTGCTAATGGTTTTGCACCAGTATCAACCTTAATGCCGGGGAGAACATCTATTCCATGTAAAAAATCAGGAATTGAGGTACCATCCACAGCTGTTTGACGAATNGTCTCATCATACAAGATTACGCCACTAATNGCATTAGACATAGTAGGCATTGCAAACAGATTTGCTCTGTATGCATTTCTAGACTCTGGAGAAGAAGAAACTCCCACTCCCTCTAGCCTTTTAGTCATCGTTCCATTACTCTCATCAGCTGCAAGAATCCCTCTACCGGGACTGACAAGGAAATTTGCAGTCTGTTTCAAAAGTTCAGTATCCATAGTATGTGCACCCTAATTGGGTCCTTGAAGGGTTCGCAGAGTGTTCAATCAAATTTGATAGGAACGAGAAGTAAGAGATCTTTCTCTTTTCTTGACATCAATAATCTCGCTATGCACATGAGCCTGTCCATCACTGAAATGAACCCCTGGAAGGTATCCCGAGCAAACGCCACTTGCTACNAATATTGCATCATCTGACATACACAAATCATCTCTTTGCCAAATCCTTTCAATGTCTCCATCGATCATTTCCTCNGCTCTTTCCCGATGTCCCTCATTTCGAAAAATTAGTTTTCCTTCAAAATGAGCACCTAATCCACGTAGAGCAGTGGCAGTAATCACTCCTTCTGGAGCAGCTCCAATTCCCATTAGGATATCAACTTCTGATTCTGGATTTGAAGCATCCAATGCAGCNGAAACATCACCGTCTCCTATAAGTCGAATTCGTACATCTAATTCCCTAAGTTCTCTAATCAAATTTTGATGCCTAGGTCTATCCATTACTACAGCTAAAATATCTCTGACAGGTTTGTCTAAGGCAGATGATGCTTCCTCAATATTGTAAGAAACATCGGCTTCAAGTGAAAGTTTTCCAGATAATTCAGCGGGTCCAGCGATTTTATCCATATAACAATCTGGAGCATGAAGTAAGGTTCCACGAGGAGCTGCTGCAAGGACTGCTATAGCATTTGGAGAATCATTTGCACAATGATTAGTGCATTCAAGGGGATCTACAGCAATATCAATACTCAAAGCACTNGGATCTCCTTGACGATTTCCCAGTGGTTCTCCTATCCACAACATAGGCGCATCATCTCTTTCTCCTTCACCTATTGCAACCCTTCCATCAAAAGGTACGTCATCAAATACGGACCTCATAGCTTCAACAGCCGCTCCATCAGCAAGTTTTCCTTCCCCTCTTCCTCGCCATTTAGCTGCAGCAATTGCTGCATTTTCGGTCGCCAAAAGAAATGATTCNGCTAGATCCGCAGTACGTTCCATAAACCTACGAGATAAAGACAGTGTCTAAACATGACCATTGGCTTTCTTCTTCTTCAGTACTCGAATTCCATGAATTTCTGTGTTAGGATATTGGCCAAATTCATCTTTCTCAACTGACTTGATCATGTCTAAAACACAAAGAAGTCCAATTGAAACTGAATTCAACGCTTCCATTTCTACTCCAGTTTTCCAATGCGCAGAAACTGTAACAGTACATATCAAATCATTTTCTTCCCAATTCCACTCTACTGTGCACGACTCTAGAGGAATAGGATGGCAGTGAGGAATTGCCCGAGGAGTATCTTTNGCTGCTTGAATTGCAGCGATAGTGCTTGCTTCAAGGACATCTCCTTTCTGAATTTGTTTAGAAATAATTGCGGTCTTTGATTTTGATGACATGGTAAGACGACCTGTGGCAATTGCAAGTCTTTCGATAATTGGTTTATTTCCGATAGAAGTAATTGCATCTGTTCGTTTACTCAACCCAACCCCTCCTTCCAATAAGTCCCGTCCTCGCGATTCTCCTTCTTCCATAGAGGGGCTTGAGATTTGAGGGAATCGATTAGCCAAGAACATGCCTGAAATGCCTCTTTTCGATGACGGGATGCAACATGTATTGCAACAATTGGTTCCTCTGGACCTACGGAACCTACTCTATGCGCAATAGCCACAGATTCTACTCGAAATTGTATCAAAGCTTTGTTTCCTAAATCTCGCAATACATTGGGTAACTGTTCTTCCCATGCATCAAAATCAAGAGAATATACCTTGATACCATCCTCATCACCTCTAGTCAAACCAGTAAATGACACAATTGCACCAGAATTTGAAACCATTAACTTCTCTAGGAGTTGATTAGGATCAAGATTTTCATGCTCAACCTGTACAGCAACCCTTTCTCCCATGACAAGTCATAGGTAAGGAGGAACTTGAGCGCTTCGGAGGATTCATTTCCCCGATAGTAAGTGGAATGATGAGGGCGATACATGGCTAGCGACGAAGTCGTGCGAATTTTAGGAGCAGGACTATCAGGTCTTGCGGCAGCTACTATTCTAGCTAAGGCTGGAAAAAATGTAGAGGTTCATGACATCCGTGAAGATTCAGGAGCACGATTTGACGGTGATTTTCAAGCTCTAGAAAACTGGAGTATGGATGCAGATTTTTTCGATCAAATGAAAGAATGGGGATTTGATACGAGTGAATTTAAGGCCACGGAATTCAAAGTAGTAGACTTAATTCATCCTGATGATACTATTACGCAAGCCAAGAGTTCGAAGATCGCGTATCGTATAGTTGAACGAGGTACATCTGATCACACAATAGACCAAGGGATCAAGCGACAAGCTCTGGAAGCTGGTGCAAAGATACATTACAAATCAAAGATGAGTGAAGATGATTGTCAAATTATTGCCTGTGGCCCAAAAGGAACTTCTGCAGTAGCTTATGGCGAGATATTTCATACAACTCATCCAAATCACATTGCTTTTCAACTAAATGACAAACTTGCTCCAGGTGCGTATTCTTACCTAATCATAATCGATGGTGTTGGTCTAATTTGTACTTGCTTATGGCGCAAGCAGAGAAAAAGCGACAGATTCCTCAACGAAACAATTGCTTGGTATGACAAACACTATCCAGAACTAAATCGAAAGCCAATAAAGAGAGTCGGTGGTAAAGGAGACTTTACCATAAATAGAAATTATTTCCAAGATGGACGATATTACGTTGGCGAATCCGGCGGTCTACAGGATTTCATGTGGGGATTTGGCATGAGAATGGCTGTATGGTCTGGAGTGCTTGCAGCAAAGGATATCCTCGGAGAATCAAATTACGAGACTGAGGTCAGAAAGAAATTGTTACCTTATGTTAAGACAAGCGTTGCAAATCGTTGGTTGATGAATCGTGTAGGAGATAGGTCATTCAAATTAATGTGCAATCGCTGGATGAAAGACCAACAAAAGCGTGGCGACGGCTTAGTCTGGATTGGCAGACTATTCCGACCGAGTTTAATAAAAAACGTAATTTATCGATTTGTGAATCCGTTTATGTTAGAAAATGACCCCAAATCTATGGGTAGAGGAGTACGTAGAATGCCGTTTAGAAAAGCACTTAAGCGTGATGATTGGGAACCTTCAGCTGAAGCAATTGCTGTTAAAGATGAATGGAAAGAAATTCGTTCTTCAGGAGGAAAAGTTTCCTTTTCTGAATCTGACTGATATTCACTCAAGTTCTTATGCCATGTTCCTATGCGTGGTTCATGTCTGACTGGCCTGAACTCAAACCAATGAAGAATCGACTCGTGAATTATGGTGTTTCCGATAACGGTGTTGCAATTATTGAACTGATATCTGACTCCGATGGAGAACCACTGGAAGGTGACAAAACTTCTGTCAACACCTACACACGTGAAATGTGGCACGATATTGATGATGCCATTCTAAGCGCCAGATTTGATGATAATGTTTCTGTGATACTTCTGACCGGGCATGGAGATAAATTCTTCTCCGCTGGTGCCAGTATCAAATATCTCAATAAGTTGTCGCCTAGATACAAGTACTTCTTCTGTCTTCACGCTAATGAGACCCTTTCGCGTCTAGAACAAACTCCTAAATTGGTCATTGCTGCATTAAACGGACATACTGTCGGCGGAGGTTTAGAAATCGCTATGGCTGCTGACATTCGTATCGGACGAAANGGTAATTTTCAAGTCGGTCTACCTGAAGTCTCCCTTGGAGTTCTAGCAGGTACCGGTGGAACTGCTCGATTATCACGNCTAGTAGGTAAAGCAAAAGCAATGGAAATTATGGTTACTGGAAGAAAATTCTCTTTTGAAGAATCCAAAGAAATGGATCTTGTACATGACATATANGACTCGATGAGTCTAGAAGACTTCCGTCAAGATGTATTAGATTACTCTGGCCGATTTACCCTACCTTTCGCTGCGGCNAAAGCAATTGGAAATATCAAGAGAAGTGTACAAAGTGGACTNGAAATNCCTCTAGAATATCACTTAGCATTAGAACGTGAATTACAATCGGATTTATTCCAATCTAACGATGCAAAAACTGGAATCGCAGCATATGTCGATAAGAAGACACCTAGATTTGAAGGCAATTAGAGATAATTACATTCAGCGTGTCATTATTGACTTTNACTGATGTTGATATACCACCGTTNATTCGGNGNNNCATGAGCACCACTGAGATNGTTGAGAANTATCATCCAAATTTTGAAGGATGGATTCAAGAGTTCCAAGAATGGCAAACCCGGATNGGTTTCGATCCTGCATGGCTTGGTGATTATCGATTTGAAATTCGTTTTGATTGGGATTCGGCTGGANATGAAATTGAATTTGGTGATTTTAGTGGAATGCCNAAATGGAAAAGAAGAATGCANATCCCCCAACAAAATATTATCGATGCTATCTTAACCATGGTTAGCGTACAAGGAGATACTGAATTTGCTTCTGTAGAACAACAAAATCATCTCCTTGCTACGGCTCCAACAGAATACGATAGAAAATCTGCTCTCAGAATTATGTGTGAAGAGCAAAGACATGGCTGGCAGATGGCTTACTTNCTGTGTACTTATTTCGGAGAACAGGGAATGAGAGAAGCAGCTAAATTACTCGAAAGAAATGCTCAAGATGGTACTAGACTTCTTGGTTCTTTCAATGCTCCAATTGATCATTGGTTGGATTTCTTCTGCTTTACTCATTTCATTGATAGAGATGGAAAATTCCAATTAAAAATGCTATCAACTAGTTCTTTCCAGCCACTAGCGGCTTCAATGGGACCCATGTTGAAGGAAGAGTCTTTTCACTTAGGAACNGGAGCAAANGGCTTGCGACGAATTGTCAAAGCAGGTGTCATCCCNNTAAATTTCCTTCAAAAATATATCAATAAATGGGTTAGTACTGGATTAGATCTCTTTGGAACGGATGAATCAACTTCTGCGGAATGGGCNTATGTATACGGAGTAAAAGGGCGATACGATGAACGTGAATCTGAAATTGATGCTGACAGAGAACATCTAAATGAGGCTAGCAGAGGACTATATTTTGATGAATTAAAGGCTGAAATGATTCGTATCAGCAAAGGACGCAAAGAAGGAGAACCTGAATTATTTATCCCATCTGATAAATTCAACCGAGGAATTGGGAAGTATGCTGGAAAACGATATACGGTTACTGGAGAACCATTCGAAGGAACTGATGAAGATTGGGACACTTATCTTAGTGAAATCCTCCCAACAGATGCAGATGAAAAATTATTGATGGAAGAATATATGGCTCCTGGTGTTGAATGGATTCAATATCGTGAATGGAAAGGATAATTGGGGTAGCAAAAATGCAGACTCTTGCCTTACTAGCTGTAGACAAAGGAAAGTTAGCTCCTTTTTTCTCTAGGGTACCTGAATTGTTNGAAAAGCATCATCATGATTCTAGTCAAAAACACGAGCAATATGAAGAACTACTGTACAAGGTCCATCGTCCTTACACTAAGGAAATGCTGCATCTTATAGATGACTGGATGGGATATGAAAGAATAAAAATTGCAGGTGAACAAGAAGTAATGCTAAGATTGTTTCTTCTTGCAATTCGTTATCCTGATACTCTTCTTTTCGATAGTTTAGATGATGTATTAGTAAGTGATGTCCGTAGATTATCTGCATATCTTCATTTTAGTAGTCANACATATACAATTTGGGATGACGATACTCGCAAGGGTTTAGCAAAACTGGGATTCGAAATACCAGACACAAAAATTGCGGATCCATTCATCTATGGAGCGTATGTTGGAACCATTGAATTGATTAAAGATTTAGCACCATTCACCTGTTTCTTGGAACACGATGTCCCGAGACAAAGACTCTTCCAAGCGGCATTGGCAGCCTACGGAAGGGAATGAAATGGAAATCAGAATCGTTGCGGTTATTGGAGCCGGAACGATGGGTGCAGGCATAGCACAGGTTTGTGCTCAAACCGGATGGAATACCCGACTCTATGATGCATTTCCTGAAGGACTTGAAAAAGGTATGAATTCTATTCATTCATTTTGGGATAAAGGAATTGCAAGAGGGAAAACAACTGAACAACAAAAGTTAGAATGGTCTGCTAATCTTAGTTTCCACGAAGATATTGCTGAAGCAGTATCTAACGCAGACTTAGTAATCGAGGCAGTNCCTGAAATTATGAAACTAAAACANNATGTGTTTCAAGAAATAGAAAAAAACTCACCCCCCCATTCTATTTTAGCAACGAATACCTCTGGACTACCAATCGGAGAAATTGCTGAATCTACTGATTGTCCTGAAAGAGTAATTGGAATGCATTTCTTTAATCCTGTNCCCATNATGAAATTACTTGAAATTGTTAAACATGATTCTTGTTCAAATCATACAATTGTAGTTGCACAATCCATAGCTGAATCAATGGGTAAGGAATCTATTCTAGTGAATGATGTTCCGGGATTTGCTACTAGTAGGTTGGGAGTAGTATTAGGAAANGAAGCGATTAGGATGCTTGCTGATGGTGTTGCATCTGCCAGTGATATAGATACTGCAATGAAATTNGGTTACAGACATCCTATGGGTCCACTNGAACTTACTGACCTTGTTGGACTAGATATTCGCAGAGATATACTAAACAATTTAGCTGAAGCATTTAATGATGAAAAATACAGACCTCATCCTTTGTTGGATCACTTGGTGAATGAAGGTTCATTNGGTAAAAANTCAGGTACTGGAATCTATGATTGGAGCTCAGGTGAAAAAGAAGAAAGAGATCTTAAACTTTGAGGAATAGTATGGTTTCGTCAGGTTTTATTGAAGGGATTGGACTGATCGCTGGGGTTCTAGGGGTAATTGCATGGTTACCTCAACTTCAGAAAGTATGGATNNAAAAACTGCATGAAGGAATTTCTATTCCTACAATTCTAATAATTTGTATCGCACTAGTCCTTTGGACTGTATATGGAATTTTAGTTGATTCATTTGCAATTATTGTTGCTAATATTGCTGCTGGTGGATGTGTTCTATCAGTCGCAATAAGAGTAGTTCAACTNAGAAGAAATGAAAAGTTATCAAAATAGAAACTATTCTTCTGAATAATTTGAAAAATCAGGATTTCTCTTTTCTTGAAAGGCTTTCACTCCTTCCACGAATTCAGGAGACATACTTGATTGAGTGATTAGCAATTGCTCAAATTCTAATTGCGTTTCAAAGAATGTTGAAGATTGAGAATCAAGTAGTTGTTTTGTTGATTTTTTGGAATGATTTGCCCACTTACCCCAGTCTATTGCGAGTTGTTTTGCGCGAGAAAGTAATTCATTAGAATCTACTACCTCATCTATGGCTCCCGCTTCAAGTGCTGTTGTTGCATCCCATGTTTCATTATTGAAAAGAAAGGTTCTAGCACGCTGTAAGCCAACTAGACGAGGAAGTAGCCAAGTAGACCCGCCGTCAGGAGAAAGGCCCAAGCGGAAAAATGCCGACACTAGACATGCTTCGTTTGAGGCAATACGNGCATCACATGCCAATGCCAGACCAAGGCCACCTCCTGCAGCAGCACCATTAATTGCTGCAATAATAATAGTAGGATCTCCCCTCATTCTAACTAATAAAGGATGAAGAATTCCAGTTAATTCCATAACTAATTCGCCAATCGAATTATCTTCAATTGCCTCTTGAAATGAATCTATATCTGCACCAGCACAAAATATTCGGCCTGTTCCTGTTAAAACTATAGATCTAACCTGTGGGTCATCCATCAATCCGTTGAGTGTAGAAGAAATTAANGCAATACTACTNGAATCAAATGCATTCCTAGAAGTCGNTCCCGAAAGTGTNACAATCGCGGTAGAACCTTCCTTCGCCACATCCACTGCCATAGTCACCCGTGGAGGTACTTACACTTCAATTGCATGAAAGTCATAAGATACGGATTCTTCCGGGGTACAATGCGACGCGAGGAACTCTACATTGGAGGCAAATGGGTGCGACCCCATGGAGAAGGTGAAATTCAAGTTATGAATCCAACCACTGAAGATATAATTGGCTCCGTTCCGATAGGAAATTCGGATGACGTAAATCATGCAGTATCCGCAGCAAGGTCTGCATTTGAATCTTGGTCAATGAGTCCTATTGAAGATAGAATAAAAATCCTCAATGACTTATCAACCGCATTAAAAGAACTAACAGAAGAACTTGCTCAGACAATTACAGCAGAGGTTGGAACTCCTATCGGATACAGTAGAATGGCAATGGTTGGAACTCCTAGGGTTGTATCTAGATCATACGCTAAAATTCTAGAAGGATTTGAATGGGAAGATGAAATTAGAAATTCGTTGATTGTAAAAGAACCAATTGGAGTATGTGCATTTATTACTCCATGGAATTTCCCTCTTCACCAAATTATAGGCAAAGTAGCACCAGCAATCGCTGCTGGTTGTACAATGATACTCAAACCTTCAAAAGAAGCTCCCCTTAATGCATTTCTACTTGCTGATATTTTACATGATATAGGGCTACCTCCCGGTGTTTTCAACTTAGTTAGTGGACATGGAAGTGAAGTCGGTGAAGTACTATCAAGTCATCCGGATATTGACATGGTGTCTTTCACTGGCTCTACCTCTGCGGGAGTAAGAGTTTCCCAAGCGGCAGCACCAACTGTTAAACGAGTTACTTTAGAACTTGGAGGAAAGAGTGCAAACGTAATNTTAGATGATGCAGATGTGATTCGTGCTGCTAAATCGGCTATTGGCGCATGCTATCAAAATTCAGGACAAACATGTTCTGCATTAACTAGACTGATAATTCCAAAAAATTACGAAAATGAAATTATTGAAATTGTTTCCAGCCGAGTAAACGGATATACTCCAGGCGACCCATTAGATGAAAATACACGTTGTGGTCCAATGGTTTCGAAAAAACAACAACAAAATGTTCTTTCATATATTGCCTCAGGGATTGATGAGGGTGCACAATTAATTGCAGGAGGAGAAGGAATGCCAGAAGGGTGTGATAATGGATTCTTTGTGCGTCCCACTGCTTTCTCAAATGTAACATCCGACATGAAAATTTGGAAAGAAGAAATTTTTGGTCCTGTATTAGTAATCGCAACCTATGAAACTGAAGAAGAAGCGTTAGAATTAGCCAATGATTCGATATATGGACTTTCAGGTGGTGTCTGGGGAACGAATGAACGAGCCATACAATTTGCTAAGAAAATGAGAACTGGACAAGTTAGTGTTAATGGAGGGCCATTCAATATTAGTGCACCATTTGGAGGGTATAAACAATCAGGAAATGGTAGAGAATTAGGTATAGATGGACTACAAGAGTTTTTAGAGATTAAAGCAATTCAACTTCCTATTAAATAATTTGAGATTCGTTTTGGTTGATCGTATGTTTTGTGAACACGGAAATATAATTGGCTCATGTCGTGAATGTACTCCTGAACGATATAAAGCTAAAGTTTCNGCTCAAATCCTAGAAGATGTTGATTGTCCTGTTTGGGAATTATTACGACGAAAAGAGGATGATGAATCAATACCAGCAGAACGATGTAATAATTCCGGTGTAAAAATAGGAACAACATCTCAACGTCATTTAATCTTGGAGTGTACTGATTGTGGGTGGGATTGGAGAAGATGGAAAGTCTCAGAATTAGATGAAGTTGCTACATTACCTAAGTTGGTTAGATGTGAAGAATGTGATGAAATTCGTATTGAAAAGAATTCAGCTAGATANAAGAAAACTTGTACTGAATGTAGTAGACGTTTTTTCCGTGATCGAAAGCAATGAAAGTGTATTGAAAATCTATGATGGGTTTTCAACTAAATCATCAATAAACTCTAGGACATCTATCATTCTTTCATCCGGGATTTCTTTGTATGATTGCCCGAATTTGTTCTTGACACAAATTGCAACGTGAGCATATGGATTTCTCCCTTTTGGATGATATTTAGAAGGGGGTAATTTTCCAACTAATTTATCTCCAGCTTGTTGAATATATCTCCAAATCTTTTTCGAATTCTCATCATTCATTCGAACCATTCCTTCATTGTACAGGATTGGCAAACAGGACGACTAGTAGGCTCCCCACATCGTTCACAGGATAGAATTTTGGAGACATTTTTTGATTCAGATGCTAATTCTCTAATTCTATCCATTGATTGAACCAAACCATGGCGACTACCAGGAATATCTTTCTCAATAGTGGCGATAATATCTCGACTTCTTTGACGCATTGCACCACCCGCATGAGGACAATCCCCATGATGAATAGGTAGGTTTAGGTGGATTGCAGCAGCATGTATCTCTTGTTCAGGTATCCACCGAAGTGGAACAATTCTAGGCGCTAATCCTTCAATGGGTTGAGTTGTGTGTGGAGCTAACCTTGCAGTACGATCTACCTCACCTTTTTGCATATTCATTAAAACAGATTGAGCAACATCATCCAGATTATGCCCTAATGCGATTACGTCTGCTTTTATTCGATTTGCTAATGAATTCAAACCTTGTCTTCTAAATACACCACAAAAACTGCAAGGCATCATTCCATCAGCCTCAACATTATTTTGAGAAATCTTTGGTAACAATTTTACAACATTATCCATTTCAGGAAAAGACAAATCAGGATAAGAAATTCGTTCAAATTGTACATCTAACATAGTACACAATTTTTCTGCGCAATCGATAGAAGGAGATCTGTAACCATCTATTCCTTCATCTACAACTCCTGCAATTAGATCTACATCTCTTCTCATATTGAGAAGACTGTGCATAAAATAGAGAAGAATNGCTGAATCTTTTCCTCCTGAAATAGCGACTAAAACTCGATATGGTCGACCTAGTGATTTGATAGAATTTTTTGGTAATATCAATTGTTTACGAAGAGATTTTGCTATTCGTTTTCTTACTGATTCAATAAGATGAGTTCCACATAGATGGAGGCCACTATATGGTTGATGTATAATTGAATCGCGATCACATCTCGAGCATGTACTCACCTCTAATGCCACACTCATAACTATGCGCTGACGCAAAATGGTTTGAATAAATCGTTTAATTTTTCAATTGAAAATTCTTTTTTTCAATTGAAAAATTCATTTTCTCTAATAAAAGGTGTTTCCTCAATTGAATAATAGTTTACATTTAGATTTTGGATTTCTTTATTTTTCTTTCAAAACACCACCTTAGTCCAATATGAGGGACAAGTACAAGAAGGCGTATATTCCCTCCATCGTTTTGATACATGCCAATCAATGTAGTTAGGGCTTTCAAACACCTTCCAGGTGTGACGGATTCTAATCTGTTTACTTTTGATGGAAAGGGATTAGATGGAGGGGATTTCAACAACTCCGTTCATAGTTGGACTCGAGCTGAACGAATTGCCTCAGAAAGTGGAATAGGCAAACTATTGGAATGGTGGGCTGAGACAGAAAAGGGAGCATTCTATGCCTCGGCCACGGGCGATGATGCAGTACTTTGGTTGGATATGGATTCAGGAAAAAGATTAGGGCGTTGCGCTCATGAGGCAAGACGTACCAACAATGATCTTGCGGAATTATTAGGGTGATTATATGTTTGAACTACCTCACGGAGATGCAATCGATCAAGAATTCGATGGAAGTGCAATGAATGAAATCATGGATTTTGAATGTGGAGTGATTTCTACATACAAACCTAAATCACGAGCCCCTTGTGCACACAGAATCATCGCAGGTGGACGAGTAGTCGGTTGGATAGCAGAAGCTGAAGAAAAAAAGCATTATGTCGGAGGACAAGCAGGAAAAGCGCGATTAGTCGAATTAGAAGATGCACATGAATTGAAACATCGGGCATATTCACTAGTATTGGAAGAAGTTAGAAGATTAATTGATGGAATCCCTGAATCATTAGCAGACTCAGCATTATTAGGCACATTAGGACTAGCAGGAAGGAGACTTCCTGCATCTACCAATGAATGGCCACTAATTGTTGACACTTTAGTAGAAGAAACAGGAGTTATATCCGCATTAGCGTTTGAAGATGGCATATTGATACATTCATCTGGCGCTACACCTGGAGAACCAGATGCGCTTTCAGCGGATTTAGATGCTCAACTTAGAGGAATGGATGCATTAACTCAATTGATGGGTGCATCGCCAGCCCCATGGTACAGACAAGCTTTCGACGATCATGAAATGACTGTGGCTCGAGATGGAGGGGCAGGATTAGCAATATGGACAACAGGAGGGGCAGATCCTATGACCCTACTAATGAATGCTGCATCGATGATGGGGGAGCCAGAAATTGACCCAGATGCTGAGATTAAACCACCATCGGATGGTTTTGTTGTGCGAGAAGGGAAAGGAGGTGTTGATGCACTTATCTCTATGCTGTCTACATCGAAAAATCAAGACATTACAGGCCATATTAGAACAGAAGGAAAGAAAGAACCAGTATATTTACTCCTCATTAATGGGATCCCAACTGGATTAATTGGAACACAAGAAGATAGTGATTTTGATCAAATAATCAAAGATCTTTCTTCACCCAGTGCAGATCTTCAACTCCATCGCCTTGAAAGAGCTGCAAGATTAACATTAGGAAGTGGAAATATTTCAGGTTTTACCCTAGCTACTCTTTCACACTCGATTGCTACTGTTCGGACTCGTTCTGAAAGCAGAAAGACACTACTCACAGAACGTCTTGATAGATTATATCGATTTGAGATGGGGATGGAATCGATAGCAGCTGCAAAATCTCAATGGAAACTCTTGGATACAGGAGGTTTGCCTATGGCGAAGATTCTACCTACTTCAAGAGGAGGACGAGTATTACAACCTGAAGATAGACAAATTCTAGACCGGATAAATAGACTTGAAGAGGATAAAATAGGATTAGAAAGAGAAAGAGGACGATTAGAACGTCTACTCGAAGAAGAGCAACTCCAGAAAAATGATGCTGAAAATACTGCTACTGCAAAGAGTGCATTATTAGATGATGCAAACGAAAGAGCAAGAGAAATGTCTAATCAACTAGATCAAGCATTGTTAGCCAAAGAAAAGTCACTGAAAGACGCTGAGGCAGATAGGAATAGAGCCGATGCATTATCTAAAAGAGTTGCAGAACTTGAACACCAAGTTGAAAGAAAGGCCTCAGAAATCGCTTCAGCCATCGGAGAAAGTAAAAAGCGTACTGAACTACAAGAAGAATTGGAGAAATTGATGAAAACAGAAGCAGAAGTAAAATCCACATTGGAAAATTCTGAAGCAAGATTAGATCAAGTTCGAACTGCCCTATCAGAAGATGAACGAGTTCAACGAGTTCTAGGAGAGCAAGTAGGATCATTACGAGAAAGACACCGTCAAGCTGAAGCAGAAACAAAAGAAGCAGAGACGCGTATGAGAAATCATAGAGTAGAGGTAGCTGCTCTTGAGGGAGATTTGCACACAATTAGAAGACAAATTGATGAAGACAGGGGTAGAGTTAATGATTTGGAAAGGCGTCAGACTTTATTACAATCTGAACTGAAAGAATTGATGTCTGAAAGAAGGACACTAATGAGAGAGTTAGGAGATCTTGATGCAAGGAAAGCTCATTCTGAAGGTGAATTACGTGAAATATTAACTAATGCTGAAGAATTAACTGATGCTCATGAACAAGCATTAGTCGATATTGCAGAAGCAGAACGTATTCGTGCACGTCTTCAAGAAGAACCCCTTGCAAGAGCACTACTTGATGAAGATGGCCTCAAGGCTCTTGAACCAGTACTAGAAAGAATGGAAAATGCTAGGAGTAGAGGATTGTCTATGGTTTTACTGGATAGAGCTGTCGAAAGAGGATTAGCAATTATCCAACATACTGTAGACGAGGTTGCAGCAACTCCTAGATACCTACTTTCATCAGAAGTAGTAGAATTATTAGAACAACAAGCTCCAGAAACTGCATCTGCAGTTCGAGGATTAACTAGATGGTCAGTACAACAACGGTTACATCACATGTTAGGACAAATAGTAACTGATGTTGTTATAGATCTTGAAGAGATTATCAGAGGTTATGAAGAGGCTGCAACAGTAATTGGTCAGATGCAAGATGTATTACGAAGTCTAAATGATCTGGGTATGCCTGCAAGTCGAATTGAGTCAATAGAAAGAATGATGAATCGGCCTGAAGCATTACCCCGAATTGCATCTGAAACCCAATCTCTAATTCGTTCTGCTCTCGATGACATATACATTGATGCTGACATGAGAGATGCTGGGTCTTCTGTAGATCTTGCTTCAACTATTGAAGCCTTAGAAAGAATGTCAAAGAGATTGGATGCTATGTCAGGAGATGAAGGGTCATTCAGTGGACCAATATGGAAATTTCAAAATGTCGGAATGCTTCCTTTTGAAACCGGCAGGTTAAGTGGAGTACAGCGTCCTGAAGTTGATGCTAGAGCACTAGAAGAAATGGATCCAGAAAGAAATGATGAAGAAAAAGAAACTGTAGAAAGAAAATCGGGAAACATCAAGAACACTTGGGAACGTCTAGAAGAACCATCAGATACGCACGGAGTTAGTATCTCCGATCGCTCAGATCTCGGATTAGTCCCTACATCTGCGATTATCGGTTCTGAAGAAATACAGCAAATGAGAGAAACCGAAGAACAAGTAAGAGCAATCGATAAGATGAAACGCGAAAGAGATTCTACAATTAATGGAATTTCCATGCCCTCTAATCCATCGGAAAGAGATGCATTAAGTTCTCTTGAAGATGACCTTGCTGATCTAGATATCTAAGGTGATGTCAAATGAATAGTGATGAAAATATTACTCTTCTCGGCAGAGAAGAAACCCAAGGAAAGTCCAAAAATCAACGATTATGGAATATGATATGTCTAATTATTGGGTTTGGAATTATCTTAGGAAGTTCATGGTTTTCAATGCAACAGGATATTGGGATTAGTAATCAAATTATAGTTCTCATTACATGTTTTCCCGGGACACTTGTTGCTTTACTAATAGCTGAATTAATGTCAAAGATGGTAGATAGATGATTAAGGTGATTAATCCCTAATTTGACGTATTCCCTTTTCAATTAATCCTGAGATTCTTGGCCAAGGAATAATATATCGTAAACCAGCAATGAATATAACAAAAATCATTGCAGAAATTACTGTTCCATATGTTAATTGAAGTTCAAGAGACTCTTTGACTTGTTCACTCCATTGAGAGCCTTCAAAAATAGATACAAGGTCAACAATTAAATCATCGAATTTCAATGCTAGAGCAGTGACTAAACCTACAAAGAAGGTTACTCCAACTGTCTGTTGAAGATGAACATTTAGAATATTGTCAAATTGACTAACATATTCCGGATCCTTCTTACAAGATTCAGGTAATTTGAATGCATATTCAACATAACGGATAGTAGCAAAACCAGACTCTAAAAATACCATTAGAAGTAAACTGATAATCAATAATGGAGCAATTTCAGGGGCTAATAATCCACCCCATGTAGTTGCATCTCCAATCTGAACAGGTAGAGCATTAAGATTAACTTCGATAGTAGAACGAACACCCTCGTAAGATAAAAGTGCATGGAGGCCAAGGTAAATTATTGTAGAACCGATTGCCCAAGATATCTTAGATTTTGACATTCCCCAGATCCCGAGTAAGCCAGAAATTACTGGAAGGAAATAAAACACTAGAATAAAAATCTGAATATACAATAGTAGAGGTCCAACTAGATATTCAACATGATTTTTATTCGGATCTATTTGACCAAATGGAAGATATAATTCGAAGTTAAATATCATTCCAATTAACCATGTTATCAAAAATAGTCCTGCTAAATACAATAAAGCAAAACCTAGGATTCCCATATTCACTCTTCTCCTTAATTTAGCGGTTTGTAAACCTAGAATTGTCCATCCTGCAACAAGAATAGAAATCACAAACAAAGGCATCCAATACCGTCCATCTCCAGAATTTCCTACTCCAGTCATCCAATTTGGGATTGGTAATGATAGAGGGTCCGGCTGTAAAACAAGGAATTGTTGTAAAGAACTCAAAGTAAGGGTATGGTCTAAAGCTGGGCACCAAGATCCAGAACCAATTATATCACATGATCCATATGTTCTTGTCATCATAATATACATAGAAAATAAGGAGATTGTAGCTGTAATTTGCAAGGCTAAAATTTGCCATTTCCGTCGAAGGACCTTGAGATGTAATGTTTCTAATCCCTCACCTTGAATTGCAACATCGTCTGCCATCACGTCACCCCATTTTCACCTGCAATAATGCTTGAGATAATTCAACATCAGGCATCCAATCAATTACTCTGGCACCAAATCCAGCTAATGCAGTAAGTCTGTTTTGTCTTTCTAATTTTAAAACTTCATATGAAGTCCTAGGAATACGACTAACTAAACGTTCAAAGTCTACGCTACTAGGACTCAAAATAATTACTTCATGACCTCTACCTGCCAGGTCTCTAATGGCAGGAATTGTGGTTCCATCACCTTCCAGGGCACTGATAATGAATACAGGAGAACCACGACTAAATCGAGAAGAAAGTGCATTTGTAACTGCCTGTAAAGGCATTGCTCCCTTAGGTGCAACCCCAGCAAGGCTGCTTAAAATTTTGAAATACTGTTTATCACCTGTATCGGGAGGAAGGAAAGAAAGTCGTTCATCATATACTGCTAATGCAACGCTATCTCTACGTTTGATAAAATATGAAGCTAAAGATGCAGCAGCAACAGTACCTACCTCTAATGGATTCTTGAGAACTGTTCCTATTCTACTAATATCTCTGCTATCCACTAAAATAAAAACATCAGTGACTGCATCTCTACATTTTTCATTAACAATTAGTTGACCTGTTCTAGCAAATGCTTTCCAATTAATTATTTTGAATGGATCCCCCGGGACATACTCTCGCAAGCTGAAGAATTCTGTACCTGGGCCTGGAGTACGTAATGTTGTAGCCCCAGTATACATTTTGGGAGTACGACTTCTCACCATAGCTTCCTCTATTTCTCGAACTTGAGGGAAAACTATCAAATCAGAGCGATGATCGACATACATTTCTTGAGAAAATAAATTAAATGAATCACGATATCTAATCGAAATTGGTCCGATAGAATAGTGACCTCTCAAGGGGCATCTCAAAACATATCTTACTCGGGTTGTCTCTCCTGGACCAAGATTTACACGCATGTAATTAAGGCCACTACGTAACTTCATCTCATGAGGAACATTGTCATAAATCTCCAATTGTTGTGTTCTACGCCAAGAAGGATTTGTAATTTCCAATTCAACATACAAATCATCTCCTTTGTACAAATTATCAGCACTTAGAGTACGAACGACTTGAATATCTCCATGACCAGTAATCCAAGAATTAACGGCAAGAAAGGCAACAAATGCGACACCAAAAACCATCATTTGGAAATTAGACATCATCATTCCCACGAGAACTAGCGATACGCCTCCTGCTCCAAGAATTGAGGCTTTTCTCGTCCACATTTAACGTCGCCCCCATGTCTTGATTCTTTTGATCACTGCGATTATTTCTTCCATTGAATATCGTCGATCTTCAAAAATAAATTTGATCAACACCGGGTCGTTCACCATCTTCTGTAAATCTCTTGCAGGGAGAGCGTCGAATTCTTCTCTCGTTAAAGAATTTACATTTCTTACCCTAGTCAAAAGAATTTGTTTAATTTTGTTAGCCCTTCCATAATATTCGTATCTTCGAGAATCCCCATAACCATAGTAAATAATACTGAAAACGTGTCGCCATGGTTCAGGATCTAATTTCTTGATGATAATGAATTCAAACAGAACAAACAAACCTAAGAACATCAATAACATCGCCATCCAATCATTTGTGAAGTAAATTAGGATGTAATAGAGTAAATTGTATGTATCACCCATAAAACTAGGTTGTTGGTGTCTACTTTCATCGAAAATAACTTGAGCATCTGGTGATATGCTGGCATTACCATCATTTGACATCAATGCTTCGGCAATCAAATCTAACGCCCATCGACGGTTATCATTTATGTCAGGAGTCTTATTGAATTCCCCATATACTCCACTCTCAACTCCTTCAGTATCGTAAATTGAATTCACTAACAAACTTCCATCTGTCACGAAATAAGCTCTTCCTGAATCAGGATTGTCACAATTCCTTGAACGGCAATATTTCACATACATTGCAAATGGTCCTTGTTCATCAGAACCAGCTTCAGTTCCACTGAACCCTACAGTCAACTTTCCATCATTATTTGTATCCAAATAAGCATCCTGAGTTGAGAATCCAATGGGGTACAAATTATCATCTGCATTCTCACCCGCTTGTCCTTTGTCAAAAGCACTAGGTTGATTCAGTAACAAGTCATAACCGGGATTCATATTGTAATTTGCATTAATAGAGTCCCAACGATGAGAACAAAGTCCTAATTCTTCTGTGGTTGGAACTACTATTCCTTCTAAAAAATCTGGAGTTCCGTCTGAATCTTGGTCAGCAATACAAGGATTAGTATTGGTTCTAGATCCAGATGATGAAGAATAATTGAAACCGTTAGTAATGTTCAACCATACGTAATTGAAATCTAAATCAGGATCCCATGTTTGAGTGTCGTATAATTGATGGCCGCTGTATCCCAATCCGAACTCATCAGCTAATCCTTGAGCATACCCAAAGTCATCTAAAACAACAATCGTTCCTCCTCGTTCAACAAAACTACTTATTGCTTCAATTTCCGAAGTGGAGTATCCTAATCCTTCAACTAACTGAATTACACTACTATCTGCACTAAATCTAGGAAGCGAAATAGTATCTCTTTCAATCCCTGAAACAACGAAAACCGTATCACGAGGAGACTGAATTTCTTCTAACAATAGTGGACTACTTACAATACTAGTTGTTGTTATTCCTTGGTTCTTGATATCTGCTCTAAATGCACTCATATCGTTCCAATCTTCTCCATATGCACTTTGATGAACTTCTGAACGAGTGATATATGTCCCTGCAACGGTTGAAAAAAGTAGGCCCAGTGTAAGATAGAACAAAGTCAGTGCAATCATTCTTTTCCCAGTAGCTGAACTAAGCCAATTTCCCACTCCAGAAATGCTCGGTACCGCCATAAGTTCGCCCTCCATCGACTGGAGCAATGTTCAGACGCGCATACAAGCCTTAAGACGGTTATGCGCAAAAGTACAATGATGATTCAACGATGTAGGTGAATTACAGATGATATCTCTCTAACTTCATCAATAGGCAATGAAATCATTCCTGATTCAGACGGCCATGGTAACTGAGAAGGATCTAAATCAGAATGAATTCGTACTAATACAAAAGTTACACTTCCTGTACGTGTGTCGAAAATTAAGTCTGCGACATGACCAAGAACATCGCCATTTTTATCTCTAACTTCTCTAGATAGAAGTTCTCGAGTGAATGTTGCTGGCATTGAACACCTCAAACTGATTCTATACCTCTGAGACCATCGTTATTTCTACGAATAGAATCTAATCCGCTGGTTAACAAATCTTGCAGTTTCTCATAATATTGCATCATATCTGGAGTTACAGTAGGCCTTACTCTATTTATGGCCTCATCAAAATGTTTTGAAGAAATACTCTTTCTCCCGGCTCTCATTGCAATTAATGCCGCTTCTCTGCATACCGCTTCAATATCTGCTCCAGTATAACCATTCATCGACTTAGCAAATGATGAAAGATCAAGCTTACCTAGAGGCATTTCTGCAGTATGGATCTTCAATATTTCTTTGATTGAGGCTTCATCAGGGGGCGGGACATGTAATACTCGTTCAAATCTACCTGAACGAAGAAGAGCTGGATCTATCATCTCAGGCCTATTTGTTGCAGCGATTACTATTACTCCTTCAAGAGCTTCGACTCCATCCATTGAAGACAGTAATTGATTTACAACCCTATTCATTACATCACTTCCTTCTCCCCTATTCTCAACTCTTGCTCCAGCAATAGACTCAAACTCATCAAGGAAAATTATACTGGGTGCAGCTTGTTTAGCCTTTTTGAATACCTCTCGAATCCCTCTTTCAGATTCACCTACCCATTTTGAAATCATTTCAGGGCCCTTGACCGATATGAAATTTGCTTTTGCCTCATTTGCGATTGCTTTAGCAATAAGCGTCTTTCCAGTACCTGGTGCTCCGAAAAGAACTACTCCCCTCGGAGGTTTTACTCCAAAATGAGAGAATAAATCAGGTTGAGTTAATGGCCATTCTATACTCTCTTTCAAGCGATCTTTAAT
>NZTS01000018.1 GCA_002697105.1 Methanobacteriota archaeon
TTCTTCCAATGCGTCAGCGACACTTTCCTCCATTAAAGGCATAACAGTTTCTTCATTTTCTTCTTCTAATTCAGTGATAGTTGGAGGAAGGTTATCGGTTTCATCGGATGCATGAATTTCCTTTTCATCTAAGGTTTGAGTAGTGGCTCCAAACCCTGTTACTTCTAGAACCTTGACCGGATCTAAATGCCCATCTCCTTCTTCCTTAACCGAACCCATACCCAATCCTCCTCGAGCAGAATACATGATCCCTTGAGCAATCATTGTCATAGCTGCTAAGAACAAAGCAACAATTCCGAATAATTCACCCAACTCGAAGCCTGTGAATATGATTCCTACTGGTAATCCAAATAAACTCATCAATCGCCTCCATCCATCGTTTCGATTAAATCCAAGGACTAGATGATGCCCAAATACTGTTACCATTGCAAATCCAGATAATGCTGCCAAATCCTGCCCTTGCAAGGAATAATGGCCGTCAACAAAGAATAGAACTCCAAAGAGGGCATATACTGTTCCAATTGTACCCGTCGCCCAACCAGTATCTGGTTCCCCAATTTCGTTTTCAAAAATATATGACTTGTACAGTTGATATAATCCCGATATTACCAGGGTAAGGGTTGCGAGGTGAGTCCAGCCGAGGTCTATATCAGGATCATAAGTAGTGTAATCAAGGAATTCAGCCAAAAAGAAGGTCATTGGCAAAACCCATACTCTGAGACCAATAACTAGTCTATTGCGATACAAATCATATGCCAATATTGACATCATGAATACTCGAATCNCAGGTAAGAANTCATACATCTCTTNTGANGGAAATAAGATAAANGCAGAATANCCAAGNANTCNATTGTAAATNCCAAACGNNGAGAAACTTNNNGGNGNTTCCCCTAAATTNAAATCATCATNTANTTGAANTCTATCNGTCTGAATCCANCTATGTAGATCACCTCTNAGGTAAACNANGTATTGTANAAATGAAACAATACCAAACGTCATCAACGCNCCAGTATANGGNTCAAGGGTTGTAAGTTCACTCTCCACAGACATTTCCATGATACAAAATGCAGACCACATTGCNGCNAATGGATTGAACCAAAACCATCCTAGATAGCCACTCCTTAGTGCAGCAATAGTGGCAAAAATAGTCAAAATTGGAGGCACATATCGTCCATCAGGGACAATTACAGCAATGATGATTAATATCCAGAAAATTGGAAGATAGGGAGTATATTCTGACTTAGGTGTCGTGATTTTTCTATGTCTCACTATGGATATTATACACATTATTGCAAGTAATATAGTCGTCCATCTTGGTAATACATTATCGCCAAGGAGATTGGACATACCCCCAAGGTAAGGGATTTGTTCGAGAATTCCCCATACCAAATTTTGATTTTGGAAACCAGAAGTTGATACAACACCAATGAATAAAACAACTGGAGCAACAAGAATTTGGATAAATCCATGTTGATATCTAATGCTTCTATCAGCAACGACTAGTAAGACTGTAAGTGCCCATAATCCTCCTGAAATATCGAAAATAGATGCAATAAGAAGAACAAGTAAGACGCCACTATCTGTTTGACGTTCCTCAGCAGTAACATTTCCTGTGGCCTTGTACCTGTAACTTATTGCTAACAAACAAGAAATCAAGGCAACTTCTCGAATAATAGCCCCAGTTAGGCTTGGTTGATCAGTTATCCCTGTCAAAAAAAGAAGTGTTAGACTACCCAGTGCAGCCATCATTCGACTGTAAGGTGTTTTAACCTCGAATGCTCCAGCTTCATGGGCTCCAAGCGCCACAGTAACAATGAACAAGAATAATCTTATTTCTTGAATCGGGAGATTTACTGAATCAGATACAGTATTACTAGAAAGTCCAATGAATTGTGCTAATAACAACAGAAGAAATACAGCACCTAACGAAAGGCGTGTACCAGGATCTGCACTCCAAGTTCCATTAACATCCCAACTTTCTTTTTCCCTTATTGGGAAACAGATGATGTGAATTGCAAGTGCACAAAGAGGTAAAATGAACAAAACATATGGATCGGAAGTACCACCCTCACCTACTGATGCAGGTCCAGAAGAGAACGATGTAATCAATATAGCAAGTAACGGGATGAATAATTCCCAAGTGGGTACATGTTCTTCATCTGAAGATCCTCTTACTTTCAAGAATATAGAAGTGAGTGCTGCGGCAATAACCAAAGAAGAGAAAATTTGATCTGCATCCACCAATACTGCAGTGGTGAGAGAACCGATTAGCGCCAAGCTTCCAACCATAATAGAATGGAATCTACCTTCGGATGTTTGCCAAATGGAGAGAATTACCAGAATCGGGAAAATTATGTACAACAGAAAATCACTTGCTTCAATNGCTCCAAANAANNTANNNGAAGNCCTANTGACNATTATTGAGCTAAACCACCAAGAGGCANCTAAAGCTACAAATGTACCTNTTACTACCCAATTTCTAGCATGATCTCTAGTTGCAAGATATCCAAAGGCTACAATCCCTACACACCAAGCAATTGCAGAACCTTCACCATGCAACATTGCGATTGCAAGGGCTAAACCGATAGGCATAGCCGGTGTTCTTTGCATATACGTAGATCCAAACCATCCAACTAGAAGTGCTGCCCATAATACAAATGAAAGATCATATGGTGGACTCGAAATTGTTACGCCTCCGAAGAGGAATGATTCTCCGGCTGAAATGAATTGTGCAAGTAATATTGCACCTACTACGAAACCTGAACTGTTCTCAATCATTTTCCTATCCAGTGATTTGTCAATTGCAGTGATTCCTGTAATTATTACTATGGGAACGAGTAATCCAATAGCATCAATACCAAAATCAGCAGTTGATGATAGAAGTANAGGGAAAAGAGTAGCCGAGCCCGCTGAAATTAGGAAAAGTTGAGCCCGATCTAGACGTAACGAGATGATTATTGANGAAGTAAGTAATGCGATGTAAGATATTGAAGTCCACATACCTAGACCGGTGGCAGTCCAATCTTCCCAAATACTCATCACACTCAGAGCCATAGTGATTGGTGCCAAGACCAAAACTGTACGAACGGTGTTTCCTAAGTCATTTTTTTCTGTTTGCCAGACGCCAATAATTACCGCAATTAATACTGACAATGCTTGCACAAATGTCATCCAATCTGGAATCCAATCTACTTCCCCTGCTCCAATATCTGGAGAAATCAGACTTACTTCTTGAATCAAAAACCAAATACTGAATCGGCTGAGCCAAACCATGGATAATGTACCGAAAACGACAGCTACACTTCCAAGATAATCTGGAAAAACACCTTCGAATGTAGGTATTTTTTCTCTCTTCATTAATTCAAGAAAAACGATTACTCCTAGAGAAGTAGCACCCAATAAACATCCTAACAGCAAATAAGCATAATCGGAGTCAACTTGTACTGTAGTAACATAGTAAACTGCAGCAGCAAGTAACACGCTACCTCCAATAATTGATGCTAACATTCCCATTTTTGCAGCATCCATTTCAGATGAACTCAGCACAGTAGTTGTAAGCGTCCCACTTTGGTCCGACATTGTGCCCTTATGACTTTAGAGAGATATAACCAATATCCCGAATCCTAAATTTAATCAACAATTACCGCTCAGTTTTACAACTCTCAGAAGAATAAAACCCTAATCCTCAAAGATGTGGTTCTCTTGGATGGGACTACATGTCATCTCCCATCCATATTCCAATGGTCCCATCGGACCCAATGGAGACATGGACTGGGACAGTAAATGGAAAGGAAGAGACTCATTTAGCACATAGTCATTCAATTCTACTGGATGTTCTTAGGGATAAGATAGGTACTCTGGGAGTAAAAAGAGGATGTGACATGGGTACATGCGGATGTTGTGCAGTTTTGGTAGATGGTGTTCCAAAATTATCATGCCTAACTTTAGCCTTTGAAGCAGAAGGAACGAAGATTACTACTGTAGAAGGATTGGCTGATGGACACCACCTACATCCTATTCAACAATGCTTTGCAGATCATGGCGGGAGTCAATGTGGATTTTGCACTCCTGGCTTCTTGGTTGTGAGCGCCGCCTTGCTAGAAAATAATGAAGACCCAACTGAAGAGGAAGTCAAAGAAGCGATAGAAGGGAATCTTTGTCGATGTACAGGATATCAACAAATTGTTACTTCTGTAATGGAGGCAGGTAAAATGCTCCGTGAAGGAATCAGCGGGGACGACCGTACAGAACCTGCATCAGACCCTCATCCGATAGGNCCCGATGAACCATCATTGCCACCCGGAGATGCGAGGTGATATCATGAGCAAAGGATATCGTCAAGCACCTGGAAAGGGAGGAAAAAAGCGTACTGACGGGAAAAGAATCGCAGGAAAACAAGATTTCGGAGTACCAGGAAGTGGNGGATCAAATCCATTTAGCAATCTACAGGACATCGATAGGATTCCTGCTAGCCAAGGTGGACAACTAGAACAACCCAGAGGACCACATGTCCATGACCCCCATATTACTGGTCAAACCATAGGGAAGCCAACTCCTTTGGTCGATTCAAGATGGAAGGTAACAGGACANGCAGAATACGGAGACGACATTAGATTACCCAATGAATTGTTTGGAAAAATTTTGAGATCTCCTCATCATTATGCTAGAATAATATCNATCGATACGTCAGTAGCAGAATCTCTTCCGGGAGTAAAGGCTGTAGCAACTGGAATGGATTCAGTAAATCGTTTCGGAGTACTTCCCGTGACTAAAGATGAACATGCTATGGCACAAGAGAAAGTTCGACATGTAGGGGATTTAGTGGCTTGCGTTGCTGCTGATTCAGAAGAGGCAGCGATTGAAGCATTGTCTCTAATTAAGGTAGAATATGAAGTATTAGAAGCCGTTCATGATATGGANGATGGACTTTTGGATAGTAATGATCCCATCCATGATCGTGGCAAATATCACATCGGTGAATCAAATGTGCAAAAACGTGTTTTCCAACAATTTGGACATACTGATGCTATGAGAAAAGCAAAATTCCAATCTAANTCTGATTGGTCTTTCGCTGGATTGCATCATGGATTTACTGAACCACATGCAGTAGTTGCTCATTGGGATCCTAATGGAAGATTGCAATTATACACTCCTCAACAAGTTCCTCATTATGTTCATCGAGCACTATCCTCAGTTCTAGATATCCCAATGCATCAGATTAACGTAATCAGAACCTTTGTAGGAGGAGGTTTTGGAGGAAAATCAGACCCATTTCCGCATGAAATGTGCGCTGCGATTTTATCTCGAAAGAGTGGACGTCCCGTGAGAATTAATTTCGATAGAGAAGAAGTGTACTGGATTAACCGAGGTAGACACCCCAGTCGTATTCAGATGGAGGTATTTGCAGATGAAGAAGGTAGAATTGCAGGAATAGAAACAGATGCACTCATCGATGGAGGTGGATTCGCATCATTTGGCCACGTTACAACCTACTACAACGGAGTCCTCCACACTTCTCCTTACGAAATAGGAGGATTTCACTACACTGGAGCAAGAGTTTGGACAAACAAGCCAGCTAGTGGAGCGATGAGGGGACATGGAGCAGTGAATTCCCGATGTGCTGTGGAAGTTGCAATTGATGAGGTATGTGAAGACATGGGAGTAGATCCTATGACCTTTCGTCTAGCGAATCTACTCCCGCCACATAGTAGAACGATTACCGGATTCAGAATAACAAGTACAGGAATGAGAGAATGTTTAGACGAAGTAAGGAAACAATCAGGTTGGGATGATAAATTCCGAAAATTGCCTTTTGGTCGTGGAATTGGAGTAGGTTGTGGATTCTTTATTTCTGGTTCAGGCCTTCCTATTCATTGGGACCCGGAAAACTTTCCACACGCTGCAGTCCACTTACAATGCGATATGGATGGTGGAGTAACAGTACATACTGGGGCAGCAGACATCGGACAAGGTAGTGATACAGCAGTAGCACAAGCCGTCTCTGAAGTATTGGCTCTACCTCTAGACATGATTAGAATTCGAAGCAAGGAAAGTGATACAGCCCCTGTAGACTTAGGATCATATTCCTCTCGTGTTACTTTCATGAACTGTAATGCTGCAATTCGAGCAGCTATTGAAATGAGAGAAAAAGTATTGAAGGCAGCTTGGGAAATTACAGGATATCATCCGGATTCGTTGGTTTTAGGAGATCGCAGAATATACTACAAAAGAGACCCCGCTATTGGAATTTCTTGGTTAGAAGCCGTACACAAAGCACAAGCAGATACGGGGTCTCTAATTTCTTCAGGTGCATATAGAACTCCTCCAATGGGAGGCGTCCACAAAGGAGCAGCAGCAGGTTTAGCACCAGCATACTCATTNTCAGCATATGTNGCAGAAGTGGAAGTAGATCCGGAAACAGGGTTTGTTAGAATCATCAANGCTTGGGCTGCTCACGATTGTGGAAAAGCACTCAACCCTCTTGCCGTTGAAGGCCAAATTATTGGATCTTGCCACATGGGAATGGGACAAGTTCTTTCAGAAGAAATGAGATATGGGCGGACTGGTCATTTACTGAATCCTGACTTGTTAGATTACAAGATAATGAGCGTACATGAAATGCCAGAAGTGGTACCAATTATTGTTGAATCAAATGATCCTGAAGGGCCTTTTGGAGCAAAAGAAGCTGGGGAAGGCCCTCTACTACCAATCCTACCTGCAGTAGTTAACGCAATTTACGACGCTATTGGTGTGCGAATCAATGAACTGCCNGTNTCCCCTGATAGACTNCATTCAAGAATTGAGAAAAAGTGTAGAGAGATGAAAATAGATGATCCTATGGATTTACCAAACCCAAAATTCGAACCAACTCCGCTTCAAGAAAAATTATCCAAACGTGCAGATGAACACTCAGAAAGAGATCTTCAGAGAGATTTACTCAAAGATCGTAGTGCATACGTAAACGGAGTTCTTTTCGGATTCAACCCAGACCTTCCTTTACATGAACAATCTGAGGGATGGCGAGAATCGGTCACCCCTACTCCTGAAGATTTAGCAGATGATTCAAANAGAGCAGCAAGAGCATGGAATCATGTTGAACGAAGANATAGAGGTGAAAATGCATGAAGACGCCTCCATTCAAATTCCATCGGCCNAAGTCCATAGACGAAGCGCTTAGAATTGCATCAGAACTCAAAAATCAAGGTGATTCATTTGACTGGATATCTGGTGGAACTGATTTATTACCCAACTACAAATGGCATATTAATCCAAAAAAACATGTTATTTCCTTAGCAAATATTAACGAAATGAAAACTCACAAANCCCATCATATCGGCGCAATGGTTAGTCTTCATGAATTAGAACAGGGGCCAACGCATCCATTAATTCGAAAGGCGGCGGGAACTATTGCTAGCACACTNATACGAAGATCAGGAACCGTGGGAGGGAACNTATGTCTTGATACCAGATGTTTCTGGGTTAATCAAACAGAAGATTGGAGAAGATCTATTGATTGGTGTCACAAATGTGATTGTGATACAGGAGCAGACTGTAGAGTAATTCCAAATCAAAATACTCTCTGTGTTGCAACTTATCAAGGAGATCTGGCTCCTTGTATGATGGTATTGGGCGCCAAAATACATCTTGCTGGTCCAGACGGAAAGAGATCGATGAACTTAGATGAATTCTATGCATTGGACGGAATGAAAAGAAATGTTNTGGAAGTAGGTGAATTCGTCACACACATAACTCTTCCAATCGAATCTGATGAACTAGAAGGAGACTATCAGAAACTTCGACTCAGGGAATCATGGGATTTCCCTGAAGCGGGAGTTGCAGCATCATGGAAAAGAAATGACAGCGGAATAGAACAACTCTATGTTGCCACTACTGCATGTGAATCAATTCCACGCCTTCACTTGGAACAAACATCTGTTGCATTAAAGGAATGGAATGGAAAAGAAAGTGCTAACGTATTAGCTGAAAATATCAGGAAAACAGTAAAACCGGTGAATAATACATATTTCCCCCCTGCATACAGGAGAAAAATGCTCAGAGTTTTAACAAAAAGAGCATTAGCAGGATCGTGGAGTGATTAAAAATGAAAAAATTACTTTCTTATTTGGTTATTTTTTCTATATTCTTAACATTGATGCCAATGATAANTCAAAGTCAANCAGTTGGAGGTTGGGAATTCGAATTTGTTGAAGAAGATGAATATATTTTCAATATCCCTGATTCAGATGATGCAAAAATTACTGTTGAATTTGAAATTACCAACTCATATCTAGTTGAAATCGAAATTGAATTAACTGTAGAAGGCCCTTTCAATGGTGAACTCCTAGGTGAAGACCCTCTAATTATTTCAATTGGCGCAGGCACAACAAAAACAGATGATTTCAAAATAGGAAATATCGAACTCTTTCAGACTAATTCCCCAGGGGGAGCTGAAGAAGAATTCAGAGCCTTAGCTACTCTGAAATCCATCGGAGGAATTGATGTATCTATGGCAAATGACTGGAAAGATGATCGTGGTACTGCAAAGATGCCAAGAATTTATGATTTGAGAATCGGAGATACAACGCAGAATCTTGAATTCAATCCAGATATTGAAACTTCATTTTCTATGGATATTACAAACCATGGGAACCTCGATGATCAAATTGGTACCGCAGAAGTTTCTGATGATTGCTCATTGATGACTGTCAAAATAGGCGAAGATTCAGANCTTACCAAAATCATGAAACCTCAAATTGTATCATCATCAGATTCAGCGACAATAAAAATCGATATAGAAATTTCAGCAGCACATCCATCAAGAAATTGTGATGTTGATTTACGGATCTCTTCAGGAGGATCTGGTCAAGGAGATGGCATTGTTTGGACCGAAGCATCATTCAGAGTAACGGTAAAAGAAGGCGAAGCACCTCCTCCANTAAATGATAATGATGANGATGATGANAGAGGGCCGATAAATGAGCCAATNGTTACTGAACAGAATTTACCTTCTCCGGGATTTTCGATNATTATTGCTTCATTATTTCTCGCGCTAATAGCATATAGAAGAGAATAAAGAAAAATTACCTTATTTTAGACCAGTCATTCGATTTTGTTATAATCGGTATTGGACAACATATATGCGTGGCATAGGTTTGGAAGAAGCAGGCGTACCGAGAAAGACGCCCAATGACAGTGATTGAAATGGCGGTTGGAGAAGAAGGAAGTCGCTTCAATACAGTTGTTGCCATAGCTCTCATCACAACCTTGCTGATGGTCCTATTACTTCCAATGGCCTTTGCTGCAGGAAAGGAAACCTCCTACAGCGCATATGAGGATACGTCTGATGCATCTCAATTGTCTGATGTAAGAACTACTCTAGGACCTAGAGGTGCACAAATAGGTGAAGGTGTTGAAAGTCAAGGATACAATATCGCCAATACAATCTCTACTCCTATGCTAGTAAATGATTGGAAAAAACCACATCTCACAATGCTTCTAATTGTCGGTCCTGAAAAGCCGATAGATGAAACAGAAGCACAAGCGATTTATGATTTTGTAACTAAAGAAGGAGGAAAGGTCGTAGTAGCGGCAGATAATTCGAATGCTAATACACTTGCAGGAATGTTTGGATTAACCTATTATGATGCTCCTTTGTTTGATAGCCAACAAATGTATGGAATTATCAATGAAGATGGTGACGAATTCATGCATCCAACAAATGTATGGGGATTACAAAGTATCAACAAGGATGATTCAGAATTGCAAGAAAGTGAGAGAAACACGGGTTGTTCCGATCAAATGATTGAGGTAAAAAGTCTAGATTCATGTCGTATGCCGGTCATGTATCGTCAACCAACTGGAATAAAAGTAGGAGCACTGGAAACTGATGATCCAGAATCTTCTGACTACATTCAGCGTGACATCAATGTTCTTTCTTATGCTTCTAAAGCAGCCTTTATTGATATTGCAAGAGATGGTAAAGAAGGAACACTTCAAAATGATGCTCCAGGAGATATTGCATTAACTGTAAGGATTGATTATCCTGGAATCACGACCTCCGATCTTCTCAGAGGAGCCGCAGGAGATTCAGATTCAGGAATAGGAGATTTGACAGTAACTGGAAGTATCGTATTTGTTGCTGATGACGAAGTATTTGCTAATCAATATTGGACTTTATCAAGAGCCGAGGAAGCTGGACTTTCAGATGAGTGCACCGGTGCCACATGTTGGCAAAATGAATTAACTGGAGGAGATTTCTGGCAAGGCAATCATGCTTACTTCCATGCATTAATCTGGGACATGATGGAATTAGATAATAACGATCTGGCAAATACGATAAAAAATCAANGAGACAATTTCAACATTGTTTTTGATGAAAGTAGACACGTGACTGGAGTCGCTTCCCAGCCATTTATTGAGACAATTAGTACTATTGTTCTACTTACCTCTGATGATTTCTTAAAATGGTTGATTATCCTCAACCTTGGATTACTGCTACTAGTTTCTATCATGGTAGTACCTGAGAAGGCTAATTGGAGACACGTATTTGACCTAACTCGGTTTAGAGAACGGCCTACGAAACTTGATGCAACCCAATATCGTCAACGTGTACAAAAGGCTCTTTTCGCCAAAGTAAGAGTATTTTACGATCTTACACGTGACCAAATGGCTCTCAAAACTCCTGCAGAAGTACAACAGATGATTGGAGACCCCAGATTAGTGGAACTGGCTTACAGTACCACACGAACATATTCCCCCCAAGAACTTCGTGAGTTACTCACGAGTATTCGCAAATGGGGGAAGAAGTGAAAACCCCAAAGGATAGTGAAAGAAACATGGCAGCCCCACCTCCACCCCCAAACGCACCTGGCGCACCAGCGCCCCCAGCCGCCCCAGCAGCCCCTGCGCCTCCCGTTCCGGTAGCACCAGCACCTGCACCTGCACCTGCTCCTGCAGCACCTGCTCCTGCTCCTGCTCCTGCAGCACCTGCTCCTGCTCCTGCTCCTGCCGCTCCACGGCACCAGAGTAGTCCTGAAGTTAGAGAACGTCTGGCAGCTGTTGGACAAATTTCACAGGCAATCTCTGCTGAAGTTCAGAAGGTAATTATTGGAAAGGCCCACGTTATTGATAACGTAATGATAAATATTCTATCTAATGGAAATCTACTTTTCGAAGATTATCCNGGTCTTGCTAAGACTTTGATGACAAATACATTCGCAGATGCTTTAGGTTGTGATTTCAAGCGTGTACAATTTACTCCTGACCTTCTACCTGCAGATATCACAGGTACAAACATCTATGATGCGAAAAAGGGAGAATTTACGTTCAAACCAGGACCTATTTTCTGCAANCTGCTTCTTTCTGACGAGATTAACCGTGCTCCTCCAAAGACACAAGCGGCTCTTCTAGAAGCNATGCAAGAAAAACAAGTTACTATTGGAACTGTTACGCATAAACTTCCAGCCCCTTTCCTAACTATGGCAACTCAGAACCCCGTAGAACAGGAAGGTACCTATCCTTTGCCTGAAGCACAACTTGACCGTTTCATGTTCAAGATGAGCGTCGGATATCCAGATAGAGCGGATGAAGATGAGATTTTGGCTAGACGTATCACCAGAAAGAAGGATGCTGTCGATGTGGATGTTATCACTGATCCTGCTAGGGTTGTAGCAATGCAACAAGCCTGTGAGGACGTATATGTTGATCCAGCAGTTCGAATGTATATGGTAGAAATTGTATCTCGAACTCGGGAAGATCCGCGTGTTCTTGTCGGTTCATCTCCTCGTGGTTCTCAGGCTCTTCTCAAGACATCGAGAGCCGCAGCCGCTCTTCGTGGCCGTGACTTTGTTACACCTGATGAAGTGAAGGCAGTTGCACCAATTGCAATATCTCACAGACTAATTCTAAAGCCAGAACATCAGATTAAGGGACTAGAAACACAAGAAGTCGTTTCAGACATCCTAAGACAGGTTCCGGTCCCAACGGTCTGATTCTTGCTCGGAGTAATTTTGAGAGGGGTATTCTCATGGCATGGAGTAGGAAGTCTGCGATGTTTGCGTCGTTGGCAGCCGCTCTATACTTGTTAGGATTGGTACTGAGAAATCAACAATTAGTCACTGTTGCAGTAGTTTTCTTATCTTTCCTAACATATGCTGCTTTCAGAACATCACACGCAGATGTATCTGCATCCGGAAGAAGACTAGAGGATCAAGAATTTGACGAAGGTGCAGAATTTAGAAATCTAAATGCAATGAGACAACTTTCTCAAGCACGTGTTTTCGAAGATAGCGATATTGACGTAACTCTTCGAATTCAGAACCTGTCAAACTTATCGAGAATCTTAGAAGTAAGAGATAGTGTTCCAGAAGTTATGAGGGTAAAGAAAGGTGCAAATTATGCATTAATGGAGTTAGGTGGAAGGAGAGAAACTGAACTAAAATATTCGCTTGAGTGTCCTCTAAGAGGNTTTTACACAGTTGGTCCAGTAGCTGTCAGAGTCCAGGACACTTTTGGCCTATTTCATAGAGAAAAAGAAATTCATCTATACGATGACTTTCTCGTATTTCCCAAAATGGAAGATGTCAAAGATGCATTTGTAAAGAGTAAAGTTCCGAAAATTTTCACAGGTGCAGTAAATATTAGGCAGCCTGGTGAGGGTTCTAATTTCTACAACCTTCGCGAATATGTACCTGGAGATCCGATGAGAAAGGTGAATTGGAAAGCATTTGCTCGCTCAGGAAAAATGATGGTCAATGATTTTGAAAGAGATGCAGTAAGTGATATTATCTTAATCATAGATAGTCGAAATGTATCGGAAACAGGCCCAGTAAGCAGAAACTCTCTGGTCTACAGTACCAGGGCAGCTGCTAGTTTAGCACAATATTTCCTTTCACGAAGAGATTCAGTNGGTTTGGTAATTTATGGGGATGAAATTGTTAGTGTGGACAGAGATACTGGGAAAAAGCAGCTATACATCCTTCTCACAAAACTTGCTGGAGCAATGGCAAGAGGAAATACTCCGCTAAAGGTGGTAACAAATCGAATCATGCCTCANATTAACAAGGGTAGTCCAATTATTATTCTCAGCCCACTAGAAGACGACCCTACAGTTGTAGATGCAGTTAGAGATTTCCGTGCAAGGGATTTTGATGTTACTCTTCTATCCCCTAGTAGCCTTGAATTTGAATTTGATGCAAGGCGACTAGATAGAACTGGATATGAAGTCCTCAAGACTGAACGTGATATATTAATCAGCGAATTAAGAGGTCTTGGAGCGAATGTAATGGATTGGGAACCAGATATGCTTCTATCTACTGCTTTAGCCGGAGCTAGAGGATTCTAAGGAGGACGAATAATGACTGTAAGCAATGATACATCACATCTTTACGATGGTAAAACAGTCCGTTCTGGCGCACCAAGTAGAAAAAAGGCTGCAGGAAAAATTACTTCTTCAACCGAAATTCCAAAAGATGCGATTCCTGAAGTTACAATCCCATCGTTTGTAGAAAGTCTGTTCGGTGGGCCCCTTGTTCCAAAAATGAAATTTCTTCCTGCAGCAAAGAATGTGCAAAATCTACAATTTGCTAGTGCTGGAGCGATGGTTGTTCTTGCGGTGTTAACATACATTGTAACTCCTCAGGTGGGTACACCTTGGTTTGCTCTCGGCGATATTCTAGATATTCCTGCAATTGGTACTGCACTACATGTTTTGATTATCTTAGGAAGCATTATGACTGGTTTCTGGGGAATTTTCCAACGTGATGCACGATTTTTACTTGGATCATATGTTTTATTCATTCTAATTTCACTAAGGTTTGCTGCCAGTACTGTTACCTTTTCTGCTGACCTACTTCCTGACAGTGAAGGTGCTCAAAAATCACTATTAGTATTGTATGCAGTTTTCCTTGTGATGTATATTGAACTTAGTAACGGAGTGATTCGTTTCTCAATGCTTGATACTTCAATAAGAACAGGAGAAGTATATGTGATGAATGAGAAGAAAGTCTTGAGTCGTTATCAGGCATCTCTTATTTTGACTCCTTTAATCGCAGGAACTGTCGCTTTTCTTACCCTATTCGTAAATGTAATCATACCGTGGTTTATCCAAGTAATAGATGATACTGCTGCTCTTAGAATGTCAGAATCTGTAGAATTAACCAGCGTCTATGGAGTTGCATTAGGAACGATGTTGGTGTTCTTGATTGTAGCGGGAATGTTTGCAATTAATCTCCCCCTAAGAATTCAACAATTTAGAGAAAATGCAGATGATTAATCACTCTGCATCTAATAATTCAAACATCTCAGAAAGACAGCCTACAGTATGAACTGCTTCGCCATCGGGAATCAATAAATGGATTCCATGTTCCGTACCTTCTTGATTCATTTCTTCAGGATAACAACCTTCGTTATTCAATGAATTAAGTAGAGAGGAACGAATTTCCTGATCAGAAGAAATACCCTGTCCAAATAAACTTAGTAATGCAATTGGATGGCCTAAATCGATTTTTGCTTCTGAATCAAATGATAAAATCGCTGATTCTACTCTCGGAAGATCCTTCTCATCAACTAATACTCTAATGCCAGCTTGGTCAGCCCGAATAGACCAAATTCTAATTCTCTTTTGATGTAGGGACCTACCTAATCCAATTAAGTTTCTAGATAATTCAGAACCAGATCGAATCTTCCAAAGGATATCAAATCGCCTTCTGTGACAAACTAAAACACGAACATGTGGTCGACCTACTGAAATAGATGGGCCGACAAATGTTCCTGGTTCATTTGGTTGGTGTAAAGGTCGAATAATTAGAGGTATTCCGGATTCTACTAAAGGATCAATGGCATCAGGATGGAGAAGACGAGAAGAATAAGAAGCGATTTCTACAGCTTCATCATAATTCAAGTAAGGAATTCTGCGTCCGGGCATCCCCCATGAAGGATCTATGCTTAGGACACCTGGCACATCTCTCCAAATTACTACCGAGGACGCACCAATTGTAGAGGCAATACATGCTGCTGTACAATCAGACCCACTTCTTGAAAGCGTAGATAATACATTATCTGAATCAATTCCATACCATCCAGCACATAATGGAATTATGTCGTTAGGAAGATGAATTAATTCAGAAGTTACCGATCTATCTATTCGAATAAATGGTTCACGTCCTTTTACAATAATGGGAATTTCTTCAGCCCAAAATGATTTACAAGTCACTCCACGAGCAATTAAAGCCGCTTCTAAACAGGTAGTAGCCAATCTTTCTCCAGTTACCAATACTTCTTGTTCAGCGCCTGGTGAAAATATTTCACACAAATTTGAGTTTAGAATTTGTAGCGCTTCTTCGAATACTTGTAGATTTGATGCTGTTAATATTTCGGGAGTAACAGTAGAATGATGTGTACGTATCCAATGGATAAATGTAGGAACATGTAATCTTCCTTCTTTTGCTTCATGAATAGCATCGAAAAGACGGTCGGTTACTCCAAAAAAAGCTGATACAACAACAACTGGATAGTGATCAATTTCTGAAATTCTTTCAGCTATCGCAGAAATATCCTGAGACGATTTAAGACAAGACCCACCAAATTTCAACACACTTCTGAATGTGTCGTCGGGTACAATCATACCCCTCGGAAGAAGTACTTACTAAAATGGACGTGTTTTTGTCAATAGTAGGTCAGCAATCAAAAAACGCACTACACCTTGAACAACTGGAGTCGCCCGAGGAGCAAGAACAGGATCGTGACGCCCCCCTACTACAAGAGGACGTAATTCTCCCGACGGGAGATGTAAAGTATTCTGGACCGTTGGAATACTACTCGGTGGTTTGAAATGAACTCTGATTCGAATATCGGATCCGGTCGTAATTCCTCCGATTGCCCCATCACCTCCCTCTGATTGAATAGGAGTATTATTTTCACCCGATTCCCAAACGGAATTGTGTTCACTGCCTCTCATTAATGATGATTTCACCCCATAACCAAATTCTACTGCACGGACAGCAGGGATACCAAACAATCCTTTCGATAAAGCCGGTTCAATTCCATCGAACCATGGATCTCCAATTCCAATTGGTAGCCCCCTGACAATAACATCAACTCGGCTACCAAGACTATCTTTCTCTTTCCGAAGATGCTCAATTTGGTCTACAAATCGATCTGCGGCAAGAGGATCCATACAATTTAATCTAGCCATGTTTTCCGAAATATCTGATGAAAGAAGAACTGCTAAATCGTCAGTCTCATCATCACCTAGAGCAGACATGTGAGCAAAAACTGAGCAGCCTACTGAATCTAAAATAGGAATAACTAGAGAACCAGCAGCTACTAAACCCCATGTAAGCCTTCCAGAATGGCTTCCCCCTCCACGTGGATCTGCTTTACCACCAGTTCGATATTGTTCAACTAAGTCTGCGTGTCCTGGGCGAGGATGATCAGGAAGAAAATCATAATCGGAACTTCGGACATCTGAATTCTCTGCAAATAAGACCAAAGGCCATCCTGTTGAATATCCTTCATGAACTCCACTGAGAACCCTTGGGATGTCAGATTCACTTCGCTGAGATAGCCCTTTTCTACCTGGTTTCCTTCTTTCAAGATCACGTTCTATAGATTTTAAATCGATAGGAATACCAGGTTGCAATCCTTCGACTATTACTCCTACTCCGGTAGCATGGCTTTCTCCAAAAAGGATTAGAGAGAGTGATTCACCAAGGCGCATGCCCATAAAATCACCTCACTCTGTGCGAATTGCCGTCTCGAAAACGGAGAGACCTCTCCCGCTTAAAGAATCTAAAATTCGATCTATCGCCGCTTCATTGACAGAAGGTATCATGAAAACAATNGCGGGGCCCGATCCTGAGATACCGGCACAACGAGCACCCCATACATGTAGATCGTTACAAATTTTCCTTCCAATTTGATCCGCGGTTGAAAGTGCTACACCTCTTCCATTTTCGGTCATTGCATTATCTAATGCTCCTTGTTGAATGGCCATTAACGACTTCTGGAAATGCATTTGTGCACGGGCAAATGATTGAGCATCTATTTCAGCAGTTCTTTCTCCTCTCTCAACAACGAAAACTGCCCATTCTTCAGGTTCAGGCCAAAGTCCTTCTAACGCAATCCCTTCTTCAACGGGGACTTGAGGATTGACTACCTTCCAACCTGGAGTAACTGCAGCCCATGTATCATCTACTGAACCAGTAACTGTACATCCGGCAGAAATTTGAGCACGAACTGCTAAATCAACAACTTGGAAAATTTCTAGAGAAGTGTCTGTAGCATCTGCTAGAGCCAAGACAGCAGCAGCAGCTACCGCAGAACTTGATTTGAGACCCATTCCCATAGGAACTTCGGAACGAACCATCCAATGAAATTCTTCACCAAAAGGAAGACCGGCCTCAATCCATGTAGTTTTTACAGCATCTAATAAGCCATGTGGATCGACAGTTTCTTGTCTATCAGGGTTATCTCTTACCATTACTTTTGCAGGNATGTCGAGCGACAGAGACGCACCGTAACCGGCACCTAAGGCATGAAGTAGAGAACATGAACCATAGGCTGTACCTCGACCTAGAACCGCCATAATCAGACCTCCTTGGCCGCTGAAGGTACGCCCTTACCCATATGCCTAGCGCTTCCAAGAGTCATTGCTAAGACCTTCTCTCCAACTTTCAGAGAAGTTACATCGATTGAGGTTCCAGAAGAAGTCAGTAAACGTACGGTCTCCGCTTGTTGTAGAAGAATTTGTCCATTTATTCCNTTATCTGAACTAAATCGAATTATTAAAAATGGTCGATTTTCAATCTTTACTCTTCCAACAGAACATGAACGATGTTGCCCATTTACAGAAATTATTGAGACTGACATACCTGATTGCAATTCTTCGAGATATTGCGTATTATTATCGCCAGATAAAACATAAGCATGTATTGCTCCAGCATTTACTCGAAAGGGTCTGGTAGGCACGTGTGGATTCTCATTTACCTCGGCCTGGACCAAAACCATACAAGATGAAAATGAACCTACGCAAAGTCCTTCATCTGGCTTCATGCGCTCAATTAAATCAATACAAACTCGCTCACCAATTCCACCATCCTCTATTGAATCAACAGTAACCTCAATCATTTCTAAATTNGAATTCTCAGCTGTTCTATCTGACCTTTTANNTCGCAATATCTGTGCTTTTGACCACATATCTTCATCACAAGGCAGTANTAANGCATCTACGCCAATTTCTAATGCAAATACTGCTCCCTGAATATCNTCAATCTTATTTATNTCAGCACATATTCGAGTACCTGTACCAGATGCATCTGCAATCAAATTCTCTAAAGGAATCATAGTCCAATCTGGACAATAGACTTGAATCCATTCAACCATTCCCAATAAACTTCGAATTGTCTCACGATCAGAATTATCTGAAATGTCTTTGCGAATAACTCCATCCGAGTTTTCTGAAAGTATTCTATCAGAAATAAATGGAAATTCTGGAGGATTTCTCACCTGTGACCAAATCTCCATATTTTCACCCTAGATTAATACCGATTTTATACGAGGAACTCTTCAATATCTTCAGCATTTAAAATTCTCAAAGCCTCATTAAGACCAAGGTCTCCATGAATTATAGAACGCAGAGCCAACAACCTATTCAAGGGGTTTTCTGAACCAAAAATCTGGCGACCCATGCATACACCTGAACCCCCTGCAATAATTGATTGTGAAACAATTTCAAGGGTATCTGAGAATGAAGAACTGGTACCACCTNCAATAAGTATTGGAATTGGAACCCCTGAAGTAACCTTCTGGAATGACTCAACCGATCCTGTCCAAGGTACTTTTACAACATCACATCCTAATTCAAATGCCACCCGTGCAGCATGTGCTATACCCTTTGTTTCGTCTTCTGGATCAAGAATTAAATTAGGACCTCTGGGGTAAACCATTCCTAAGGTTGGAACACCATGGTTCCAAGAATCGGAAGTAATTCGACCCATATCATAGAGCATCTCCGGCTCAGCATCATCTCCAAGATTCACTTGTGCTGAAACAGCAACCGCGCCTCTGGAAATTACTTCTTCGACATCACCTACGGTTACTTTAGACTGTGAATTAGGACCTCCGTGAACTGTCGAAGCAGATAGATGACAGACGAATTTATTCCAAGATGTACGCTGGTATTGATGAGTCAAGACTCCNTTCTGCAAAACTATTGCATCAGCACGTCCTTTGATTGCAAAATCAATCACTGAATCCATCCTATCCAATCCAGTTTCTGGATATCCAGATAAACCATGGTCCATCGGAATCCATACTCCTCGGCCCCCAGGTAAGAGTTTGGAAAGAATATCAGAACGACTGTCACTGGGTTCGTTCATGGTNNGCCCAAGAGTCAAGCACTATTGAGTTCTCGTCCTTATCCTCTAACGATGAATCTTCAGATTCAAGCCAGTGAGGCATGGAATTGATATATGTCCCAATAATATTTGATTCTGCATGAACTAAATGTTCAGCAACAGTAGATCTGCTGAGGTTAGAGCGGATGGCAATGTCTTCTAGCTTGCATCCTCTGGGAGCATTATACCAACCTAAATCAAAAGCAATTCTGAGAATTTCGTCTTGTCGGTTTGTTATCAGACCAGGCGCTAAATCTTCTGGTTGAACACCTCCTGCTGAAATCCTATCAGGCCTGAGGAACGTGACCAGCCTGTCCTTTTTTGCTTTTACAGCACTTCTACTTCCTCTAATGATATATGTGAAACCACTGGAATCCAAACGAGTACCTGGCCTGATAATACAAGATATTGATTTCAAAATTAATTCTGCAAAAGATTCAATCATCGAGATAATTAAGACATACGCATCATCAGAAGAAGAGGGTTCAGCCAGAACTTCTCTAACAATAAACATCGAATTTCTTTGGACATCATCTAAAGAACGATTAGGGTTTAATTCTAATCTTGCTGAAATTACTAAACTGTTCGATGTTTGTTCTATAACACCTAAAATTGTAGCACTTTTACAATTTTCTAGAATAGGAGCAAGTAAAGGTTGGAGTCTCAGACGATCTCGGCGCCAGAAAAAAGTAACATCTCTGAGCCCAGATACCATATATGCTGGCAGGTATCATAACATATCAATGAAACCTATGGTAGGTCAATAGGTTAGAATACCACAATATATTAGAAACGTCTTGTTCGCACAAAATAGTGATAATATGGCTCTNCTGAATATGGTTGGATTGAAAAGACACTATGAAACTCCTGCTGGTGTAGTTAAGGCCCTAGATGGAATTGATTTAGAAATTCATGAAGGTGAACGAGTAATTTTACTGGGCCCATCAGGATCAGGAAAAACTACTCTGTTGAATTGTCTTTCTGCTCTTGACAGTCCCACTGATGGATCATACATTTTTCAAGGAAATGAGGTACCTAGAAATAGTTCCGAGAAAATGACTTCCTTCAGAAGAGAAAATATTGGATATGTGTTTCAGTTCTTTAATTTATTACAAGATCTGTCTGTCTTAGAAAATATTCAACTGATTCAAGAATTATCTGGTAAAAAAAATCCGACGAGAGCAAAAGAACTCCTATCGCTAGTTGGTCTGGAAGAAGAGATGGGAAGATTTCCTGGAGAGATCAGTGGAGGTCAACAACAAAGAGTGGCTATAGCAAGAAGTATAGCAAAAAAACCAACATTACTATTGGGGGATGAATTGACGGGAAATCTTGATACTGAGACTTCACAGAAGGTAATGCAAGCTCTAGTCGAAGCATGTGCAAAGGAAAAAATCACTGCTATTTTTGTTACTCATGACGAATCTCTAGTAGAATATGCTACGAGAGTAATTCGAATTGATAGTGGAAAAATCATGTCTGATGAGACAGTTGCTCAAATTGAGGTTTAACTCATGTCTGCACTTCTAAACAAGAGACTCGCTAGGAGTCTTTGGCGAATGAAACTCCGCTTATTTGCTGTAATCAGTATGGTTTTCGTAGGCGTATTTGCTGGAGTTACTTTTGGAGGATATGCTGCAAATTTGGAAACAATGTACGATACTATTTACGAAGATTCCGAAACAGGAACCAACCTTGCTGACTTATGGATAGATAATCAATCCACTGTCTGGTCATCTGAACAGGTCAGTGGATTTTGTGATTCTTTGCGACAATCATGGCCACCCACATCTGCATCTCTAGATTCCTGCGAAGGCAGAATGATTCTCAAGGGTGCATTATTCCATTCAAATGAAACTGGGGAACACATCATAAATTCAGTGTGGCATGGAATTCCAGAAAATGCAGATATTGACAGAACATGGTTCCCAGAAGGAAACTCTACAGTTGGGGGAAGAGTTGCTCAATCTTCAAATGAAATTGTGATAGATGCACACGTTACTTCTGCTCTATCAATTGAAATCGGAGATGAGGTAAGAATTGGAGCAGGTAATGGAAGTCAAAACTTTACAGTTGTTGGTATCGCTTACCATCCAACTAATATTTACTTGGCACCCGAAGGATCTATCTTCCCTCCAGAACCTGGACAATATGTGATAGGATATCTATCTAATGAAGGAATAGAAAGCTTAAGCGGATTAGAAGGTGGATCAAGTAACACAATAATGTTGGACATTGAAGGAACTCCAGGCTTTGATCTTTCTACTACAATTGAATACGAAGGTCAAGAGATTGATGATATTAAGCCAATTGTTAATTCTTCTATGTCAGAAAATGAAATGGATGGAAGAGTAAGAGATAGAGGGCAAAATGAAGCTGTAGAATTTATGAGACTTGATTTAGAAGGGACCAAAAAAAGTGTCACTCCGATTACTATAATGATTGGTTCAATTGCTGCAATTACGATTGTACTAAGTCTTCAACGTTTGATTCAAAGCCAATCACGTGAAATCGCTATTCTCAGGACACTAGGGGTTCCTAGAACTTCTTTAATGACAGGATATTTGATTGCACCGTTAGCAATTGGAGCAGTCGGGTGTGGACTAGGTGCTCTTGCAGCTCCATCTGGAGTAAATAGCATGTTAGACTTGTATCAGGGGTTAATAGGTATTCCAATCATTGAAAGAACTATTCCTTTGAATTTGTATATGTCTCAGATTGGATTAGTCATGTTACTTGTTTTCATTTCAGGAGCGTTTCCTGCTTGGAAAGCAACTAGAATTGAACCGTTAACGATTTTAGGTGGACAATCTGAAATTCGAGTAGGATCTAGTTTACTGAAACGTCTAACGGGATGGATGCCAACTATGCTTGGACTTTCAATCAGATCAAGTGTACGTAAACCAATTAGGTTAGGACTAACATTCCTTGCAGTTGGAATTTCCTTGATGTTAGCTGGATCTATACAAATGATGACTGTTGGACTAACTGATTCAATCGTAGGAGGATTGGAAGATGATCAAACCTGGGATATTCAGGTATATGTTCAGCCTGGAGGAGAAGATGATGTAATACAATGGGCAATTGACAATGATGCCGATTGGGAAGAAATTATTGAGATGCCAATTGGGATATTAGAAGATTCTACAGGTATGCAACGTACATTTACTCTCGTTGCTCTACAAGGATATGGAGAGGAGGAATCCATGAAAAGTGTTGAAATTATTGAAGGAAATTCTCCAGAGGATGTTGACGGTGAAATCCAAGTAATGATGGATGAAGGATCTCTTATTATGAATGGCTGGTCAGTAGGTGAAAGTCATCAGGTTCAGATTGCAGGAACAGAAATTGATGTAAAAATTACTGGTTCAATTCGTGGAGAAGTTGCTCGAACAATGTTCTTCCTTCAACCCGAACTATCATCAATTGTAGGAATGAATGCTACATCGGTGTATCTAGACTTACCAGAAGGAGTTACTGTTGACGATTCTCTGGGTATGATGTCTAGTGGAATCATAGATCGTCAAAGTCTACTTAATGGAATTGAAGCTCTTCTGGAACAGCAAACTCAGATACTAACCGCAGTAATGGGCCTAGGAGTTTTATTCACTTTAGCTGTAATGTTCAATACCATGGTAATGAATATCGCTGAGCGTGACTTTGAACTAGCTACTCTTAGAGTTCTTGGGGCTTCTACTATTGGGATAGGAACCATGTTAACCTTTGAGAGTCTTCTAATCGGTTTCATAGGCGGACTAGTGGGTGTTGCATTTGCCTTTGGGGGAGCAGTTGGTATGGCTTCATCATTCTCTACTTGGGCATTCTACTTTCCAGTAATTTTGGTTCCTAGTGTAGCTTTCGAATTAATGTCAATTGTAATTGTCATTGCACTAGCAATGGTTCCAATTGGAATTTGGAGGATCCGAAGAATGGACCTCGTGGAGAAAGTTAAGGATCTATCTCAGTAAACATATCTATATGATAAACACATGGCTCATGTTCACCCATATTCTCAACACATAGTCTAATGTTACCACCTAAAGGCCACGCTCTTTCATATTGTTCGGTTGACTCATTCAAAATATCTTGAACTACATCGTGTTGAATCTTAGGATTTCCCCACATAGTAACCGAAATAATCTCATGACCCTCAAAGTTATGGGAAAGAAAATGAAGGGCCGAAGCCCCATCATACTTCTCCATTTATTGCTCACCCCCTTGACTTCGATAGTTGAAGTAATCGCGGGTAACGAATACCTTGACAGGAGTACAATAGATACCGCTCTCATTGAAGTTCGTACCTAGGTACTGTTCAACCTTAGCACCTTCAATGAAGAAGGTCATCTGCTTGCAGTCAGTCCATTGAGTGCCTCTGTATGCTTGACCTGCCTTAGTGCGTTGCTTACCCTTTTGGAACTCAACACGGCCAATCGAAAAGTATG
>NZTS01000019.1 GCA_002697105.1 Methanobacteriota archaeon
CTTCGGGTAACGGTATCTTCAAAATATTATGAGATTCGATAATTAATGCTAAGTCTGGTCTGTGACTTTGAGAAATATCTTGTAAGGATCGCGGCGTGATCCAATTAAGTGCCTCTAACAGATCATCAGGATGAATAGTAGCAGATGATTTTTCAGATTTAGGCCGAGGTGATGCATTTTGTACCTGATCATCTAGACGTAATGAGGAATCGCTTACTTCTGTTAATCCTATATCTAATATGTGAAGACACGAAATTTCAGCTATAGCATCAATACCACTTGAAACTGATAATTTCCAAGCAGTCCAGTAATGACGCAACGCCCCTACATAATCCTCTAATTCTGAGTGTATTGACGCTACTCGTTGTCTAGAGACAGCAACAATTTCAGGAGAATGGGTAGATTCACGGGCGATCTCTGAATGTGTTGCAAGAGACATTACAATTTCTGATTGCTGTCTGTGCCATGCTGCTACATTCAAAATTGCAATCCCATGTTCATCTGAACCTGTTGCTATTGCACCTAATCGATCCATGGACCATCTAAGGTCGGCCCCACCTTCTGTTATCTCTCCTATTGAGGTCCTGGCGAGCCCTCTAATCATTTTAGCTCGTGCTTCTAATATCGGGTCTCTAGATTTGGGCCTTCTAACAGCATTGATACATTTTTCAATTGAATTCAACGCAGGTTCTATATTTGATTCAGATAAAAGAATCAGAGATTCAACAAAGAATTTTTGCCCATCTGTCATTTGTGATGTTAACGTTCGAGCAGTTTCAATATTTCCGGAATTTATTGCAGATTCAGCTTGTTCAACAATATCGTTAGTCATTAAATCACCTCACTGCAGAAATTCTGGAGAGTATTGTCGATATCGCCTCAACCTTATCGATGTTTGTCGTCCAACCAGCTGCTCCAGCATGTCCTCCACCCTCTCCACCTAAAGTATCTGCTAATGAAGATAAAATGGAACCCATATCCAGTCCATTATCAACAGATCTATGACTTGCCCTAGTGGTTAATCGTAATCCGGGAACTTTGGAATTAGTTACAATAGCAGCATCTGCTCCTGCATGAATTAATGATCCTGCAACAGTTCCTTCATGTGTACTACAGGAAGTTACAGCAACGACGAAATCACCTGCAGATTCAACATTTACATTTTTCAGAGAGCGTAATGTTGCTATTCTAACGGACCTTCCTAATCCAGTTGAACGTAATAGATCTAGTACATCTCCATGTTCAATCTCCTCGCCTAGCATTTTTGATGCAGATTTTAACGCTAAAGCATCAGCATGTCTGTAATGTCCAGTATCAGTGATTAATCCCGTGAGCAAAATTTTTCTCATTCTATCATCTAACGATTCCGACCGATATTGAATGATATAATCAAAAATAATCTGAGTAGTTGAACATACTGGCATGTTAATGTGAATATCTTGTTCGGAAATAGACCATTCATCAGATGTATGAGCATGGTGATCAATCACACAAATAGGTATATTTTCAGGTAAAGTTATTCCAATTTGTTCAGGTCCTGCTGCATCTACTATAATTATTCCAGAGGTTGTACGAGGTAGTGCAACCCTGTTTACATCCATTCTTGTAAATTCGAATTTCAACTCACCAATTACGTCACNTGCCAATTTAGATACATGAATGCCCATNGGTCTGGAATTANTGCCTAATGAGGTTGATAGAGCACATGCACTAGCGACGGTATCCATATCTCCGTTTCTGTGAGTAATGATTGGAACCACACCTTGTGAGATTTTATCATCTATCCAATCATTCAGTAATGACATTGATGTCATAGAAACACCTCATTGCGATTCAAATGAATTTATTGCTTGCTCGTATAATTCTCTAATCTCGGCTTCTGATTGCTGAATTTTTTCTAGGTGTTCTGAGAGAGTTTTCATACTCGATTCTAGTTCATTCTTCAAAACAATCCTATCTTCGACTTCAAGTAGTAATGGACCAATCTGTCGATATACAGGACGAGATTNATCNTGAACTTCTAATGCATTAATTGTAGCCTGAATTTCTCGAATTTGTGTNTCCACTGTCTGTAATTGTTGCATTATATTTTGCAACTGTCCTGCTAACATTTGTATTCGTTCTCTTGGATCTACCATGTCATCACTCGTCCTTGTCTAATTGATTACCTGTCATCAACGCTTCATGAGATCCAATTAAAGACCTCATCATTGTATTCCATCGTGCTCTAATATCAACAGTCGAATTAGCATTAATAGAACATGTCAGTAAATTTTCAGTTGATTTAGCATCGAATGGCTCAGTTGCGAGAGAATCTCTAAGAGAGTCTGATAAATTTGAAAAAATATGGACCATAATGGCCCTAGAATTACTCTTCGGAGTCATCAGAAGCAGACACCTCGACAGCATCCTGATTGTCAATAGATCTTTCGTATTCCATCGCACGGGTTTGNGCAATTACAGCCATATCTGTCGAAGTTGCACCATCAGCCCCTCTTCTAAGTACGCGATGGTTCGCTTCACTTGCTCTGGTAAATGGTTCCCACACCCCACCTGAAAATGTATGTCCACATTTCTTACAATGCCAAATACCCCGTGACTTGCGTGTTACTTGCTGATACTGACATGTAGGACATGTATACTTACGATTAAGTTTCGATAATGCATTACCAGCACGTTGTCTGACACTGACACCGTATCTCGATCCATATCGTGCTGTTGCACCAGTTTTTTGTGTTCTCTTGGACATTTGAATTACCCCTAATTATTGATTAAATCTCTAAGTTCTGCACATCGCGAGCGGGCATGTTCCATTATCTCGTCAAATTCCGCGGCGGTGAACGCTCCCTTTAGACCCTTCTGCAATGAATGTACNTGATTGTCATCACCAAGAGTGATGTGAATTCGTTCTGCTCCGCCTATTTCTTCACGCCGAATTGNGTCGTAAACATATCTTCCACCAACTCGGTGGTATGAGCACATCATTGGGGTTTTGGACACAGGTAATGGTCTATCTTCTCCAACATCAAATTTCTCTCCTGGAATTGTAGCGGTTCGCAAAGCGGCCATAGCAGCNGTAGCGAATGCATCGAATAAGTTTCCATCNTCNGATAATGCAAATACATCNAGTATCACNTGCCAAGCTTTTTCACCAGGTAGGATGCAAAGATCTTCCATATCAATGCAACCTGATTCACGAATACCTCTATCAACAACACGACCTAATTCGATTGCTTCGGGCGAAGGAGGCCCTGCTTCCCAGTGCACACCACTGACAGGTCGAACTTCTGCACTTGTCATGAAACCACCACTAGTAGGTCTATCTGGATATGGAGTCATGATTTGAAATTTAACACCAGCAAGAACGATTGTATTACCCATCTGTACACGTGCTGAGCCTTCAGCATTTGACAAAACTCCAGTTTCTACATTTACTTCTCGACCTTCAAATCTACCTCTACCATCTAATCTTTCATCTGTTTCTGCTAGTTTACTTAGATGTGCTCTTAGTAATTCGGGAACTGGTGGTGCTGCCATTATTCGTCACCTCCGTTAGATCTTTCTAGCGCTTCAATCATAATTTTGTGTACGGGAGCAATTGCACCCATATTGTAATCCCAAGCAACTTGGAATTCTTCAGGAGAAAGGTCACCATCCATTTGCAAGAATACCAAGTCTCCTGAATTGGCACATACCCCCATTGGTAAATCTGCTTCACCGTAGTTATCTTCTTCTTTGTTAAGATCGCATACTACTACGCCATTTATTTTTCCACTTGCAACTGAAATGACCATATCAGTCATCGGAATGCCAGCATCAGCTAAAGCCACACTAGCAGCGGTAATGCCTGCACATCTGGTACCAGCTTCTGCGGTAAGTACCTCGATTTCAACCCTTATCTTACTGCGTGGATAAAGTTCAGTTAGTACAACGGATTCTAGTGCCTCAGCAGTGACTTTACTAATTTCTCTGCTACGACGATTAAACCCTGGTCTGATTCTATCAGTTGTACTGAATGGTGCCATGTTATACCTCACATCCAATACTGCACGATCTTGTTTCTGTATCTTCCTAGGATGTGCCTCCATAGGGCCATAAACAGCAGCTACAACGTGATTGGTGCCCCATATTACTTCAGCAGAACCATCAGCCACTGGTATTACTCCAGCATTTATTGACACAGGCCTAATGTCTCCTGCCGTCCTACCATCCATTCGAATACCATTCTCATCAATCATTTGTACATCGCCATATCCGCCCATTAGTACACCTCCGGTTGTAAAGCCTCAATCATTGAATCGAGACTTGAAAAATCACGCGATAGAAATCTCACTTTTTCTATTCTAGAAATTATGTCAGAAATTGAATTGGTATCCCCATCAATCCACATTCTACCATTGTCGGCTAGAATTATACGACAATCAGTAGATGATTTCAATGACTTCAAAACATCAAGATTAGAAAATAACGATTGCATCAGATGGGGAGGGATTTCTTCGACTATACCGGAATCTAATCTACGTAATCCGAGACCCTTCATAGTTACAACTGATGAGTGAGTTTCATCGACTTCTTGTATCCTACAGAGAACNGAGAAACCGACATTTAGGACATTACGGGCTCCACCGAATTCAGATTTNCCTGGCCCTAAGCTCATAGGTAGTAATGCATTGAACGGTGCATTGATATCTAAAAACCAAAGATTACTTTGAACTGCCTCTACAACACCGATTACTAAGTCTCCGGGACGTGGAGTATACTTCGTGTGTGACGGTATAACACTAACTTCATCATCATTTTCAACTAATGTACCTAATTTTACTGCAATCAATTGCCCTGCGTTTTCCACTACTCCGTGGCCCACGCGGCGTCCCTCACTGGCTCCCAGCAACGCGCCGGGAGTGACGAGGCGGGTACCTCGTCCATCACGCCCCTCATGGGCGTTCTGGTCGCTCATATCTTCAACTCCGAGTCGACCGACCGGCAACCTATTGATAATCGTGATGTATGATTCTACGATCCTTCATCNATGATTTTTACTTGAGAACCNTTNGATCTTTTCGCAATATCTCCCATNAAATCAATCTTAGATCCTGCTGGAACTTCGACGACACAAGCCCAATCTCCATTTGGCAACCATTCTTCCTTAACCATTAATTCACGAAGAATAGATTGTACAGAACCATACTCTACTCCGGGAATTCTAAATGCTAGCCGAGCAGTGGCAAATTTTAACGGAATTAGTGGCCGCATTAGCTTAATTGCATCGTTAACTTGACGGTCAATCGAAAGAAATGGATCGATACTATACCGGCATTCATCTAACGCTGTTTCAATTCTACTGGGAGGATGTGGCATGTTAGATTTGGGGTCAATTGCAGTACTAGATATCCTGTGAATGATTGCTACTCTCATATCGCTTACCCGTTTTTTTCTTTGGTCAGTTGTAAGCTGAATAGAGCCTTTCGTCAATATTTTATGAACGCACACGAATAATTCATCACTTCCAAATGCATTTACCAATTGTTCAGATGTTGGGCGCTCACCTCCGCGAGCATCAATCCATACCTCGTCTGTTGCAAGAATGTCATCTAATTCGACGGATTCAGGATTGTCTCTGAATGTTTCAACGAGAGTAGGATCAATAAGGATTTCAAATCGTTTTCCTCCATATTCAAATCGAGCAAGTACTGCATCATCGAGGCTAACCATGTCAGTTGATAGTNATAGTTGGTTAATGTTACTTTCACTCTAGTGGTTTCAATTTTCCAATNTGTTTCAAGGTATTATCCTTAGACATCTTATGGTATCCATCAGAATCGACAACTGCTATTTCTACAGCATCTGTGTTTAATTCTTCTTCTAATGATTCACGTAAAGCTTCAAGACCTAACTTAATTGCTGCATTCAATGTAAGGTTAGGTTTCCAAGATGATTCAAAAATTTCAACTACAGTTGAACGACCTCTCCCAATGGCACCTGCTTGGTAAGATTGGTAAGCACCAGACGGATCAGTCTCGTACAAATGAATCCCATCAGGGTCAACACCAGCGATTAAGAGAGCGGTACCNAACGGCCTCGCTCCACCGTAATGTGTAAATGATTGCATATGGTCACACATTTTCTTGACTAATGTAGTAACTGGAATTGGATCAGCATAAGTAATTTTATTTATTTGGCATGTAACTCTAGCACGGTCAACTAATTGACGAGCGTCTGCTACTAGGCCTGAAGTTGTAAATCCAATATGTTCGTCGATTTTGTACATCTTTTCAATCGAATCAACATTGATTAATTTACTAGAAATTCTCTTGTCTACAATCAACACAATCCCGTCACGATACTTGAGACCTACTGTAGTAGTTCCTCGTTTTACTGATTCTCGAGCATATTCAACTTGGTATAGTCTACCATCAGGGCTGAATGTACTTACTCCATGGTCATAGCCTCTTCCACTCGGTTGCATTATGATGTCTCCCGGCTATCGGTCTAATCGACCTCTTATGAACCTTGAGAACAATAGTTGCCGCAATCCTCAACGTCGGAGTATGTTTAGGACAACCATGCGCGTAGCTGTGTTATCATCTGGTGGCAAAGATTCGACATACGCTATTTGGTGGGCTTTGATGAAAGGATGGGATGTGTCGATGATTGTTACTGTAAGGGTCGACGCTAATGATTCGATGATGTTCCAAATCGATGGAACCGCTATTGCCGGTGCACAAGCCGCAGCCTCTGGTATACCTTGGCTACCAGTTTTAGACTCAAATGAAGTAGGTGTTGATGCTTTAGAGAATTCATTACGACCATTTGTATATGGATCAAAATGGCCCAGGTCAAGTATTTGGTCTAATGATGATGCTCAACAAGCCAAATGGCCCAAAAATTGGACATGCAAAAAACCAATTTTAGCTAGACCTACTATCCCAATCCAAGGAATTGTTACTGGTGCTCTAAGATCAGATTACCAACGTAAAAGACTAGACATGATGGCAAATAGGTTAGGCATTCATTCATTCAGTCCTCTATGGCATATGCCATCATTGATGCATATGAACAACCTAGTTGATGCAGGGTTTGATGTTCGATTTACTTCTGTTAGTGCAGATGGAATTGATAATACTTGGTTAAATAGAAAGTTAGATCATTATGCGTTAAAAGATCTCTTAACTTTGAAATCAAAATATGGAATAAATATTGATGGCGAAGGTGGTGAATTCGAAACAACCGTTCTATCTTCACCTTGGTTTGATTCGTTAGAGTGGGATATAGAAACTAACTGGAATGGGCAAAGAGGAAATGTAAAGATATTGGATGTAAAAAATTCTGGAATTAAATAATCCACATTGCCAACAATGCAATACCTGTTACGGTTGCAACTACCCCAAGTAATGCAATCATNGCATGAGGACCAAATTGGTTTGAATCGTTAATTGCGACGTTGAGAAAACCACCATCAAAAATTCCTTGAAGAACACCAACATCATCGCCTAATTCATTAAAATCAGGTGCTGTTCTCCGTGGAATTCGTTCACCTTGTCTTGGTGGTAATGACTCTCCCATAATCTGTCGTTGTTGGCAAAGTGTATAGGTATGACGGATAGAACGAGTCAAAGACTACACCATACTACGGTTAACTAAATGAATCCAGAACCGGGTGCATTATTGCACATCGCTGCTGAACCAGGAGCAGGGGCTACTTCACTGGCGTTACAAATAATCCGTGACTCCCTACTTGAATCTGGTCGTATAGTCTGGATTGCAAGAGAAATGCCCGATCCTGGAAGATTATCCGACATACTTGGTTCATTACCTCCAACATCACTTTCTAGATTTCATGCTGCTTCATTTGGAGAACATCTAGCTAGAGGTATTGAACAATCATTAGATCTCATAGAAGGTCTCGATAGTATCACACATGTTGTAATAGATAATTGGACGGGGGTTTCAGGTCGTGTAGATAAGTTACTTGTCAACGTAATTAAGAATTTAATTAAATCATGTAATGATAGGTGTTCGTTGATTCTAACTTCGCCTATGTATGAAGATGCATCAGGAAAAAATGAGTGGTCCATTCGGGGTCCAGATTTAATTCCTACAACTTGGAGATTGACAAGAAAAAACTCGAATTCATCAACTAGATTACTAGATACTGGTAAAGATATAATTCAATTGATACCTATTGATAATGGATTTTCATTTGTGGATTACTCTTCGTAACTTAGTCCCTGAGATTCTGCTGCTTCTTCTAATAATTCACCAAGCATATTCAGTGTCTCTTCATCCGGTTCATCAAATTGCTCAGGATTGATTGCACTTCCACCTAATACATCATGCCCCGCAATATGAGGTTGATTTTTTTGCATAGATTCAGAAATATTGTTTCTCCTTAATCTCATGATATACCAAAGTAGTAGTGCAGTAATCCCAAGCATCCCTATGATGCCATATGTCTCAGTATCCATGTTTATCTCATTACCACACACACCAATAAACTTCGGTTAATTCATTCTACTTACAGGCTTGGATAGATGTCGGCGAGCAGATGGTGATGGTTCTACCCAATCAAATGATAACCGAGGTCTACTGATCCAATGACTTGTTTCTGTATGTTTACATATTCTACATCTTAATTGACCAGATTTACCGGTTGATTTTAATCGGACGCCGCAGGAACATTTTGGCCTAATTAAATTTCCAGGAGATGTAAAAACTGATTTTAATCGTTCAATGTGGATAAATCCATCAGGCGATATTAGTCCAATCACTTGAATTTGGTCTCCTGGTAATAATTCGCTAATTTTAGTATTTAGAATACCACCCTCTTTGAAAGATACTAATTGTAACAGCCCTGATTTGGTTACTAAATCAACCGTGACATGTCCACCTTGCTGTTTGATAGGTTTCATTAAGACAGTNCCTTGTATAATTTCATCTATATGGTCGTCTGAGCACTGATTAGTAATGTGAATTGAATAATCTACTATTTCCTCATTCCAATCTAAATCGATTAGTTGCTCTAAAGCATCACTGGTACTTTTGTAACTCCATCCTCTGATGCCAAACAAGATTGGACATGGTGATCTAGGTGCAATTAGCCCACGATCGAAGGAGGGATCACGATTCATGAAAGTATTTGGATGATTTTTTTCTAACAATTCTATTGCATTCGCAGGTATTCTTCTTTCTGTACCATATTTGGAAGAATCTCTCCATGCAATTGCTTCAAATGTTGAAGTATTAGTTGGCCTCCAAGATACAGCTGCTGCTGCACCTATCAATCCATCATTCCCTAAGTCGGAAAATCTACAATGAATTATGGATGAATCCTGAATTATCTGTTCAATATTTGTAAATTCTGAACGAACACATTTCCAATAGATTGACTCGCCTAAATCTCCATCNTCACANATAATTAGTCCAGGACGAGCATGTGAATTAACATCGTTTTTCTTAATTTCTGANATTAATTGTTCAAACCACAAATCAATTGCNTTAATGCATTTTTGTTGAATTGATGANGAAATTTCAACAATCAATGCCAGCGCAGCATTGCCACGGGTTCTCCGTACTGCAAATGGCCAAAGTCTAATCAATCTTCTTTCGATAGGCTTAGCACCATTTTGAAGCAAAATTTTTTCCAATTCATTTGCTTGCCATGTTGTACATCCGCCATTAGGATAATCTGTATCATCTAACCCAATTGCCCAAATCATGTACTACCCCTAGTTCCAAGAATTTCATCAATTGCATCTAATATACCTATTTTACCNTCAACATGAATTCCATGAACAGAATGGTTGGAAGCTGCTTCCATATCTACNAAACGATCTCCAACCATCACGCTATTAGATTCATCGAAGGGATTGTAATTTTCTGCATATTTAAAATTAGAATCATTCAATTTAAATTTGCTATGAGCAGCTTGAATAATTTGCCTGCCAGCCTGTAACATCCCTGGATTACCTTTTCTCGCAAATGAATTCGTAACAGGATGATAAGGGCTGTATAATATCAAATCTAGNAAGGCATCTCTATCTTCTTCGAGCAATTTATCNTGAATATAATCATGAATTTTAGCAAGTCTAGAATGGTCCCACCAACCCCGATCTATGGGAGATTGGTTAGTACAAATGCAAATCCTGAAACCTGCTCTTCGTAATTTACCTACACACCTACCTGCTTCAGGTAAAATAACTACCTCGTCAATATCATTAATGTAATATTTACTTCCGACATTTAATACTCCATCTCTATCCAGATATGCAATTTTTCCTGACCATTGTACATCTGAGGGTAATGGTTGTAATTCCAGTGCGTCGAGTAATTGACTCCTATGTCTATGTGGGTACATATTTTCACTCCGAATCTATGACTTTAATCGCTTCTTTAACGATGTGATTCACCACCAATTGTAAATCTTCAATACGCTCCATAGATTCGGTATTAAAATGAATAAGATGATCTACATAATCAGAAATCTTACCAGTACCTTTTCCCATATAATTNCCGGTAATTCCTACAGTTTGAATTTTATTTTCTTTAGCATATTCTAAGGCTAAAATTACGTTAGTAGAGTTGCCTGACCCGGTATAGGCGACAACTAAATCATTTGGTTGAATATACGTCTTTAATGCTTGAACAAACACCTGATCGTATCCTTCATCATTTGCCCAAGCAGTAAAAGATGCAATATTATCAGTATGTGCAATGGTCCTAACCCTCAATTCTTTGGACCAGTCNCCAGCACTGTGAGACGGTGTNGCAGCACTNCCTCCATTCCCAATGAAATGTATACTCGCACCGCATGATCTTGAATGTAAAACTCGTGAAACTAGTCCATCAATATCGTCNGCAGTAATGGAATCTATCGCTGATTTCAAATCTTGAAGATATGAATCAACAAAAGAATCAATCGAGAACTGGCCATACCCCGTCATTGAGCATTCGTGTAGCCGCTGGATATTTACACGTTCGCTATTAGGACACCACATGGAAGATCCGATAATCTCGTTTCTGTCAATTCTTTCATCAAGCATGGGAATCAGTATAGATCAACTTCAATTATCGTTTGGAATCATTGGCGTAATACTTCTAGGAACTGCTCATTTTCGAGCATCAAATGGAGGAGGCATTCTTTCAGTATTTGGTTGGCCAATCATTGGATTGTTCTTCTATCTTGATATTCCACATTACATTGATATTTCTGATCCAGTGCTAATCGTAATGTCTGCTGCAGGATTGCCGATAACATTACTTCTTGCTATATGGGAATTCAAGATGTATAGAGGAAACATTGAGGATGAATCAATAATTTGGACTCGTGGATTGGTAGCATTGGGTGCAGGACCATATTTGATTATTGCAAATATCCCTTATCTCAATGTAGCAGCAGTGTGGCTTACAGCATTTAGCGCGAATTTTTTCTTAGGCTTTTCTGGCATTGAAGGATATGAACTAGGCTCTGTTATCGTAGATACTGGTGTTAGCGATGTTAATTGGTCTGAATGGAAAGGAAATAGATGGGTATTAACAGAACAATTAGGCGATGCAGGATTCTATATTCCATTAATTAAACAAGTCGACGGAACAACGGAGGTAGGTTTCGTGATGGCCTGTTCAGCTATGCAATCAATGGCTGTGTTCATTGGTGCTTTATGGGCAATCCGTACAGCACCATGGAAAAGGAGAATGCGTGCAGGGATAATTACGATTCCTACTATTTTTGTGCTGAACACCTTCCGTAATGCAGGAATAGTTTGGTTACATGCATCATATCCACAATGGNAATTACTTGGTGTAACAATGTTTGATTTTGCCCATTCTTACGCCGCTAAGGCGGGATCACTCGGAGCAATGTTCCTGATGGCGATTGTTATTTTCGATCTTTTACCTCAAATGCATACACACATAATGAGATTGTTATCACCGCTGTCATTATCTAAATCGAATTCATGAATAAATTAAGGAATATTCGCTGGTATCACGAATATTATTGGACAAATAATGAATGATATAAGAGCACCTATCGCCATAGGGATACCATTACGACTAGCAAAACCATATATTGTCAAAATTAGAGATGTTATTAATATTCCACAACAAGATAAATATCCAAACATAGCCACATCTCTCTGATCNGACATCAGTTGATTATCTTGCATTTCATTTTCAATCCTTAATTTATCGGATATTGTAAAAAATGCTATGTTAATACTTTGACCATGATATTCACCATCATCAAATTGTACGTATCCGTCCATATTCCAATATCCTATGGTGCTGATAGAGATATACTCTAATGACACAGATGTAATATTTGCAGTATTATTGAATTCAATTGTTCCGTATTGATCAATATAGCCAACGGATGTGAGTCCAAAAACAATCTCAGATACATTCTCACTTTGATTAAATTGAGTGAAGAACCTATCATCAATTGACCCATTTTGATTATAAAAAATAGCACTTATACTGGCTACTGCCACTGTTTCTGATTCATCAAGGTTCATTGAATAAATTATTGGTGTGTTCATTTCTAAATTCAAATCTAATTGGAAAGATGATAGAACATCGCTGTTCAGTGTAGAGATTATTGAATAATTTCCATCGGTTCCATTATTCAAAACAATTGGTTTACATGCATGCTGGTATATTCTATCTGTGTAATTAGGTTGAGTTAATCTATTATTAATTTCAAAGAATTCACCGCCATATTCAGTGATTTCAATACCACAATCAATTATTCTCGTATCAGCATATTCTTCATCTAAATATTCAGAAAAATTTGATAAATATTTTGTATCATTTACGTTTTCCAAGGTTACGATAAAATGGTTTTCCCCATAACTGAATGATAACTCTTCACCGATTGATTCTTCTATAGAAAAAAGTGTAAATGGAATAATCAAAAGAAAAACTGGAATCATCAATCCCATCAAGAATCTGATAGGTGAAGGGATTCCAGATTCATTATTAGTGGCGACTAAGATTGGTGATTGATACAAATATGCATTATCTTTTGACGACAAGTCTGTTGATAACATCAACGATTGGGGATTTTGAGGTTGATTCATTTTCCCCACTCGATTTATGATTGTCTTGAAATTCTGGCCCTCAAACGTTCGATTACTTTTCCAACCAATGGCATATTGTGTTCCCAAGCAAATTCTTTCATTACTCTCAATGCTTGCTTTTCTTTTTCAGGGTCTCCATTGAAATCTGTAACATCAAAGACCTCATTACGNGTATTCGCTTTGAAAGCAGCNATAGGTTCCTCTTGATGGAAAACCATGTATGCAGAACCAAATCCAAATCTTTCTCTTAAAATTCCGCTAAAATAAGGTAGTANGGGGTCAGAAGGAGGAAGAACAAAATCGCGCATCGGATCAATCTTATCGGCCTTCTCAATTAGTTCTCTTTGACCCCATTGTATTTGCAATGAATCGTCTGTCAGGAATCCTTTGATGAGTTCTTTTGATTCCTCCATGTCATGTAGAACTTGAGCAATTTCTTCTGGTTTGAATGAGGANCCAACAATTCTCTCCATTTGTTTCATTGATATNACGGGGTATTGCATTATCGATGCTCTAAGATACGCTTTTTTGACTTCCCATACATCATATTCAGGTTTCGTGGGAACAACCTTGAACCCACCTCTATAATCCTGTACCATATGTCCAGAACGCAGTAGTGGCTGGATTAGCTTACGGAATTCAGANCGNTTGAGAGCAAAACGTTCCATGTATGCCCTAGGNTCNGTGTTTTCAGTAAATGCATCCATAACATCCCACAATTCTTCTTCAGCAGGCATATTACGAATCATTAGTAATTGTTGGAAATGTTCGAATGTAGCCCATACCAAGTGCCTTCTCAAGTTTGTTCCTTGATGTAATTGGTTTGATGCAGCCATGGCGTCCAAATCAGCCCTCATAACTTCACATCTTCCTCTCAAAGCAATTGTATCACGAACTTCATCCATCTCTCTAATTGCTGAAACCTCATTTTCTTTTCTTGTAGACTGATGTAAATTATGGATGTGAAATAATGAACGATGAACAATATGATTAGATCTTGTCTCAACAACTCCACCTCGAATATATCTCATTCTTTCGTCGTTCATTGGCTTGAAACCAAGTTTAGCGACTAACTCTTGAATTTCTGGAGGAGAATCTGGAATTTTCAATGCGTTGAATTGGTGAAGAACTGCAACATCTATCAACTGATCTTTGAAATTGTCGAGTAATCTTTCAAACTCAGTTGCAAATTCATCCAAATAAGCGTGAGGAATCTGAACATCCTTAATTTCAAGATAATCATTAACTTTGAACATTAGAATTCTTCCAATTGGGTCGATTCCTTTGAAAACTGGACGATACCAACCATCACGAAGTACAAAACGTATTTCTTGGATAAATCGACTGCAATAAGGATCGGACTGAGTGAGAATTCTTAGACTACGGTCTTCTTCAGGTCTTACCTGTAATCTGTCTGAATCTACGGGAGAAGAATAGAATTCAATAGGATCGGGTTGTAATGTCACTATTCTTACAATCTTACCTTCATCTTCTAACTCTTTTAGTGTGTCTGCGATTTCCTCAACTGGTCGTGTGACATTATTTCTGATTGTGTAGAGACGAATAGGACCTAATCTTTTAACAAATATCTCCAAAGCATCCTTGAAATCCATAGGTTCGTATGCATCTATGATTCGATGGAATAATGATAATGATCTCTTTCTATTAGGTACAACTTGATATTGCTTCGCTACACACAATAATCTGTCTATATTATTCACAGCATTCCTAAATTCGCGCTTACCTTTTTCTTTGTCATCTTTAGAATATGATCGTAGGAATTCAACTTCTAATTCCTTACGCTCGATGTTTCTATCATTAGGAACAAATGTAAGTAATTTCTCTTCATTTTCTCCTCTCCACATCTCTGGTCGTAAACCGAGGATCAATGGAATTTCAGATTTGAGCGTATATCCAATTCTATTGTTCAATAATCTACCCATTAAGACGTCAGTATCATGTTTTATATCTGACCAGTCTCCAAATCTGTAATCACTTGCTCGATATAGCATCTCTTCTTGCTTTGATAACATGATATGATTACGCATTACTTCTAGAGGGTCATCACGAATTTGGAAAGACTTGTCAAGTAACATATTTTGTATTCGGCGTGACTCGATTACACTTTCGGTGCCCCCCGTGATTCTATATTCATCAATTCTGAGGATATATTCTCCTTCTTTTGTCTGTTTGTAAAATCCTACTGCGAGTAAATTTCGTACTTCTAATTCATGTAATATTGATTCAATCTGAGCTCGTGGAAATGGCAATCTATCGAGGAGAACATCAAGTGTCATAGGTCCCTCAGCACCCAACATATCCAGTATTTTCACTCGAAGACATTCATGCGGATCGCTTAATCCCACATCACTCCAGCCAGAGTCATTCATAGAAGTAGTAACCTGGAAAGAAAGATTACCAGTGTACAAGTTCCTGACATTATCTAATTCGGGTCCACCTTCAGTAGATAGAACGCCTAATGTCCCGTGAACATAAGCCATATTCTTGGAAAACCATTTCCCATCAATCTGGGGACTACCTGTGCCATTCACACGTAATATTCTACCTTCTTCAGATAATGTATCCATCCATGACTGAATAGTTTCTGTAGATATCCCAGCAAGTTTTTCAGCATATAACGGATGATCTGTACCTATAACTAATCCTCCGCCCATCTCCATTAGTCGTCGTAATCCTTCAGGAGAATCCGGTGTTCCTACCTTGTCAAAATAATATCTATCAATACGTTCTGGGTCAAGATCGGTTTGGAGTGATCTACGCCCAAGTAATCTACGAAGTATCTCGGGATCAATATCTTTCACCAAGAAAGCTCTAGCGCGCATTGTGAGAAGATCTTCAAATGAAGAAATGTAAAGATTCATTCCTAGTGGCGATGGTAATTTAACACGTGAATGAACCATGTGTACCTCGCCTGTTGACATTTTCGATATGAAATCATTAAGTCCAATTATATCTAAATCGGAATGATAGATTTCATTCTCAGTCTCACGGATTAGTAGTGATTCACCAGATTCCATTTGTCGGTGTTTTCGTAATAGTGCTTCAGATTTTTGTTGGAATTGTTGGGCACTGACTTCTTCAGCACCAATTCTTCTAGGAATTATCATACTTCTAGATGAAACAGCACGAAACCTCTTCTGAAATAATTGTGAGTCAATGAGGAATTTTCGTAATATTGCTCGGCTTTTACCATCGCTGACAAGTTCTGATACTTTACTCAGATTGACTTCTTTTGTTAGTTTGATTAAGAATCCATTCTCATCGAATGATAATTCATTAACGTTGATATCATCTCCCTCAGCAAGAGCGGCAAAAAGGTAACCTAATGCCATATTGAATGCTCTTCCACGACATGTAGTTACAACATAAGTGGGAATATTACCTTCTAATTGTTCAACTAATATTCTACCACTATGAGGCACTAAGAATGTCTCATCGAAATGTTCCTCAAGGAATATTCCTAAACTATCAGAAACCTTGTTTGAGAGGCCATAAACATCCTTGAATAAAATTCGAGGATCCCCGCCCATTCTTACAATTCTACCTACTTGTTTGAGTACTTGTAATACAGATTCTGATAGTTCACGTGTCCTACTCATTGACTCTCCAGTCCATGAAGGAACAGTAGGCCTATGTCCTGTAACAGGACTAACATTAACACGCGTAGAATTAATCGCATGAACTCTATACGTCTGACCCCCTAGGAGGAACACATCTCCTGAACGTAAATTTTGTACGAATGATCCAGATAGTTGGCCCACTAATGTACCATCCTGAGTAAAAACAAGGTAGTTATTATCAGGAGAAATTGTTCCGATATTCGTATAATAAATCATACGACTATACCCTCGTTTAGTATAGGAATTCTCTTCCCAATCTACCCAAACTCTTCTTTCTTCGTGCAACATATCGAGAACTTCAATAAAATCATCGTAGTCCAAATCCCTATATGGCCATGCCATAGTTACAAGTTCAAATGCATCATCAATATCCCAATCTTCTTGAATAACTAAACCTATCAAATATTGAGCAAGTACATCAAGGCACTTTTCGGGAAAACTAAGTTGATCCATTTTACCCGAAAGTATACAATTTTGTAATGCTACTAATTCTAGTAAATCATGCGTACCAGTAGGTAACAATCGTGCTCTTGGTACGCCCCCAACATGATGCCCGGCTCGTCCGATCCTCTGTAATGCCGTTGCTATACTTCCTGGTGATCCCACTTGGATAACCATGTCTACTGATCCAATATCAATCCCCATTTCAAGACTTGAGGAAGAAACAACAGCTCTCAATTCGCCTCGTTTTAGTTTCTGTTCAACATCCAATCGAATCTTCTTATCCATTGATCCATGATGGCCTTCAACCCCCTCAACATGAACAGCTCTTAGTTTCTGTACGAGAACTTCAGTCATTCTTCGTGTGTTAGCAAAAACTAGAGTAGTGTTGTGAGCGTTAATCAGCTCCTTGATTACCTCTACATTCCTATCTAATATGTCCTTCATTGCTGTATTATTGAAACGATCAGTGGGGAGTAGAATATCAAGATCTAATCGTCTTGACCCCGAAATATGAGCAATTGTAACTGGTGTGTTTGAATTGGAATCTGAGGATACTAAGAATTCAGCCACAGTTTTTAGTGGTTCCATTGTAGCAGAAATACCAATTCTTTGAACAGGTTTAGAAATAGAATGGTCAAGATGTGCTAATGTCAATGCTAAGTGAGTTCCTCTTTTAGTGGGGACTAACGAGTGCATTTCGTCAACAATCAAATATCGAAGATCTTGGAGTATTGGTCGAAACCTTGAGGAGCCTATGGCTAAAGCTAAGGATTCGGGAGTAGTAATTAGGATGTGCGGAGGATTCTTCAACATCTTTTGTCGTTCTGACTGGGATGTGTCTCCTGTTCTTAATCCTACAACAATATCTTGGGAACCACTTGGTAGGAATCCTTCTTTTATTTCTCTCAAAGGTTCAATAAGATTCTTTTGAATATCATTAGCTAACGCTTTAATTGGGGAAATGTAGACGCACTGAACAGTCTTATTCAGATTACCAACCATGGCTTTTCGTACTAANTCATCTATTATACTGAGAAAAGCTGTAAGNGTTTTACCACTTCCAGTCGGACTACANAGNAGAAGATGTTCTCCACTTTGAAGAACAGGGATTGCTAATTTCTGTGGATCAGTAAAGTCAGGGAATTTTGAAATAAACCAATCTCGAACAGGTTGACATAGTGACTCAAGTAATTCATCCGTTTCAGCGAATTCACTGGCATATTGAGGTTCGTTCACAATTACTTCCTCCATACCGGTGACTTCAGTGGGAACGGTCCAAGATATAACCATATGCATTAGTCTTGAAAAATTTTGTAATTCTCCAAATAAATCATACATTATCATAATCAATTATCATAATTGACAATTTATGTCCAATAAATCAGTAACACTTGAGAAGCATCGCTACNGAGAACNNACCATGAGTGTCGATGAAGAGCGGGTACGCACCCTGATGGCTTCACTCAAAAAGCGAGGCGTAGTATACCCTGCTTTCGAAATATANGGGGGAGTAGCCGGCCTCTTTGATTATGGGCCCGTAGGTGCGAGAATCCTACGTTTGGTCAAAGAAAAATGGTTAGACCATTGGTTAAGACTGGGAAATATTGTAGAGATTGATTCTCCAACAATTACACCTAGAGTTGTACTTGAATCTAGTGGGCATGTTGGCGCATTCAATGACCATGCTGTACAATGTAAATCATGTAATGCCGTATGTAGAGCAGATCACCTCCTGGAAGATGTAGTCTCTAATCCTGACTCAATGTCCGCTAGNGAATTGGATAAAGCGATTTCATCGAATAATATTCCATGTCCATCCTGTTCAAAACCTGTATGGGGCAAATCTACTCCAATGAATCTCATGTTTTCTACTAATGTAGGACCTGTCGGTGAAGGGAGACAAGCGTTTCTCCGTCCTGAAACTGCTCAGGGAATGTTTACTAATTTCGATACAATATACCGACATTTTAGACAAAGGCTTCCTTTTGGCGCAGTNCAAATCGGCAAAGGATATCGTAATGAGATAAGTCCAAGACAAGGAATGATTAGACAAAGAGAATTTAACATGGCAGAATTAGAATATTTCATTGACCCGGATGCACCTGTTGACTTAACAACNGTAATTCGATCATCTGATGAAATCAATTTAATTCCTGACCCCGANGGTCAAATTGAATCAGTATCTNAAATGACTATTGCATCAGCCTTGGAAAAGAGTATTATCCGGCATCCTATTGTTGGAAAATTTATGTTAGAAACCTATGAATTNCTAATCATGTTAGGAATTGATCCTCAAAGAATCAGATTTAGACAACATGAGNAGGATGAAATGGCCCATTATGCCAGTGATTGTTGGGATTGTGAAATCCATGGTAGTTATGGATGGATTGAATGTGTTGGAATTGCACATCGAGGGTGCTATGATTTGGATGCGCATTCTAGATCGACATCATCTAGTGATCTGAAGGCTTGGAGAGAGTTCGACAATCCAGTGAATATTGATGAGAATCGTTGGGTACCCATCCAAGCATCAATTGGCCCGTTATTTAGACAAGATGCGNCAGAAGTAATTCAATCATTACAAGCATTAGAAGTGGCNCCAGATTCTTTACCTTTCGAACTAATACTTTCGAATGGAAAAACTGTTACTATTGACAATGGCATGGTGGAATTACGAAGAATACAGAAGACTATCAAAGGAGAGTGGTTCACTCCCCATGTAATCGAACCAGCCTTTGGCATAGATAGAATAGTCTGGCATATTCTAGACCATTCATTCGACCGCACAGAAAAAGAAGGAGAGACATATGATATATTACGACTTAGAGAACAAGTCGCACCATATGATGCTGTAGTTTTGCCCTTGTTCAATAAGGACGGAATGCCAGAAATGGCAAATGAAATATACAATCAAATGTGTTCCACAAAAGGAATTATTCCAANGATTGATGCTTTTGGAAAATCAATCGGGAGGCGTTATGCCAGGGCCGATGAAATTGGTATTCCTTGGGCAATTACGATTGATCATCAATCTACAACAGACAACACAGTAACAGTAAGAAAACGTGATAATCAACANCAAATTAGGATGGATATTCAACAATTAATTTCTTCCCTATCAAANGGGAATTTATCAGAATCAACNAAATGGNATAATTAACCAATGTTCAAATGCATCCGAATTAACATCGATGTATGGAGGAGCAGACAATTAACACTGCTTCTGATTGGAGTGAACGTCATCGNCCAGATACGATGTCAAGATTAGTAGGAAACGATGCTCAAAGAAAGCGTGTTGAGAATTGGTTACGNCAGTGGAATCAAGGTATACCCAAAAAACGTGGTATCTTACTTGTTGGACCTCCAGGAATCGGTAAGACCAGTATCGCATTAGCTACAGCGAAAGAATTCGGTTGGAATGTGGTTGAACTAAATGCCTCTGAACAAAGGAATGCATCGGTTCTAAGACAAGCAGCTCTCGGTGGCGCAATACATTCTTCACTCGATAGTTGGTCTAGTGGAGGTGATGGATCATCTAAAACTCTGATTCTACTAGACGAAGTCGATCATTTGGGAGGTTCATTTAGAAAAATTGCCGAAGAAACTATCAGAAAAGCATCGGATCCTGAAAGTGATCGCTCATTGTCAGGAGATAGTGGAGGTAAGGCCGAATTATTGAGAATTCTTGAGTTGACACATCAACCAATTATAATGACATGTAACGATAAGATGCGTCTTTTCGGTAGATCAAATTGGAGAGATATACAATCAAGAATACAACGAAAATCAGAAATTATTGAATTTAGAAGAGTAAACAATATAGATCTGGAAACCATTGCACGTAGAATCTTNAGTAAAGAAGGANTTACAATTGACTCCTCTGCATTACAAGCAATTATTAGAGGAAATTCGGGNGATTTACGTGCGTTAATTAATGATCTTCAATGCTCCGTAAACAATGGACATATTACATTAGATTCTGCACTAGAACAAGTGGAAATTGGCAGGAGGGACGCTCATGTTGAAATTTTTGAAGGGCTCAAATCCATGTATCGAGCTCCTACATCGAGAGATGCTTCCAATATCGCTAGAGACCTCGATAAAACNCCTGGAGAACTAAATGANTGGATTGCTTGGAATAANGGAATTAATCGNGATAANAATNANGATNTTGNAACAGCCATTAGNGCNCTTAAGCGTGCGGATNNANCNTTNGGAATTTCATTTACTAATCGAGCATATCGTTCNTGGTACTGGTGTTTCGAATTATTAGGGGNAGCCGCTCGTTATCCTAAATCAATACAGAGAGCCGATNTTTCATATCCAGANACCCTAAGAAGAGGAAGGGAAGCATGGAAAACAGGTGGAGCAAACNATCGATTAGCTGAANATNTAGGTACTAGTCTTGCNGCNTCTCGCNATAGTCTNTATCCNACATTACTNGCAATGTATGAAAGTGAAGTTGTTAANAATCCTGAAGATATTTCCTTATCGNTAAGAATTGGATTAGAAGGNGACGATCANTTGGCATTGCATGGTATCAAAANAACATCCACANAAGGCAAAANGATCCTTGAAAGATTNAACGAAGGNGTAGTTGAATCAANTCACGAAATAATTAAGCGAAGAAAAAAATATTGTCGAACNGGATATCGANAAAGATNATGATGANTCTTCTGTATCAAATCAATTTAGTCTGAATGANTTCTGATTATAATCTCCATGCACGTGGATTGAAAACTACCAAGACTGTTANNATTTCAAGACGACCAATCCACATCATTATTGTACTCGCAAACATCGATATTGGATTCATACTTGCCCAAGTTGCTGTCGGACCAAATACTCCTAATGCAGGTCCAGTATTTCCTAAACACGAAATTACTACNCTAATCACGCTAGTCAAGTCTAAATCGTATTCTACTACAGCTATCAAAGTAGTACCTAATACTGCGGCTACTGCCCATGCAGAAAGCATTCCAAGAACCACCTGTACCTTAGTTTCATCAACTACTTCCCCATTCATCCGTATGCTACGTACCTGCCTGGGCTGAACAATTCTTCCAATCTCTTGTCTAACGATTTCATAAGCTATTTTTAGTCTCATAATCTTCAAACCACCAGAAGTTGACCCTGCAGATGCACCCACTATCATCAGAAATAATAATGTCAACAATGACAAAACNGGCCATACTGCATAGTCAGCAGATGCATAGCCGGTCGAGGTACCTATTGATGCTGACTGAAATAAAGCAGCACGTGCAGATTCAAGGATACCTTGGCCACCTGCAGTGGTTAAACTAAATGTCATTGCTAACCAAGCAAGGAACAATACTGAAAGATATATTCTTAGTTCCTGATCCTTCAATGCTTCCTTGTAATCGCCGTGGAATGCAATGTGAAATAAACTGAAATTGAGACCTGTTAATACCATGAAACAAACAATAATTGATTCTACTAAAAATGAATCAAAATACATTATACCGGTATCATGGGTACTGAATCCACCACTAGCCATCGTTGTCAGTGCATGATTAACAGCATCGAACATCCCTATATCCCCGATTGTGTACAGTAGTCCAAATTCAAGGAATGTCAAGAAAGTATAAACTCCCCATAGGAATGCAGCAGTTTGCTGTAATTTAGGGCCTAATCGGGACAAACTAGGACCAGTTAATTCCTCTCTAGCCAACGTNAATCCTCCTCCAATCCATCGACCTAAAATGAGAATACTCAACATAATTACCCCCATTCCCCCTAACCATTGAGTAGAACTTCTCCACAATAACAGTGATTTTGGTTGAGAACCGATACAGTCTGAAACCTCAACACAAAATGGACTAGATAGCGGATCGATTACAGTTGCTCCCGTAGTAGTAAATCCAGACATTGATTCAAACCATGAATGAAGTAAACCTAATGATACTTCAGATAACGAGGAGTTACCCTCAATATANCCAAACGGNCCNTGAAATGTTCCTCCTAACCAATAAGGCATAGCACCAAAGAAGATTACAATCAACCACCCTAATGCTACTGCAGTGACTGCTTCTCTATCTCTTACTCCATCATCCTGATCGAAACTATTCCTTGATTTTCTAATCATTATTAATCCGGTAATTAATCCTAGAACAACAGGGATTAGAAATGCACGAATAAAGAATTCAAAAGCATCATCTTGCAGTAAGAATGATGATAATCCAATCACAAACATAGGGATTGAGACTACTGTCAATGTCCAACCCATAAGGTTAGCAATTGGAGCAAATCGCATATCATGACCTCAACTTCGCTTCAACTGCTGTAATTGAATCACGCAATAATAGAATAATCAATCTGTCATTAGGTTCTAGCATCATTTCAGAATCCGGGGTAAATGTAACTGGACCCATGCCGTCTCTATTACGTTCGAGCAACACTATTTTTGCGCCACCTTTGAACTTGGATTCTAGTTTAGAAATTGGTTGACCAATAGTACTATGATTGGAGTCTAAAGTAACTGACATCGCTACGAAATCTTTGGCTTGTCGAATGATCTGGAATCTACCTTCCACGTAAGAATGAACATGTTCCATTATTGCGCTAATCGAAACTTCACGTCTCGAAACGGCTCTAGTTAATCCAATCCTTCTAACAGTATCTACTAATGTCGAATCATCAACAATTAGACCAGTACGATCAACTCCTTCATCTACGGCCCTCATTGCAATTGCGATCGCACCATTATCATCATCTAATGTACTGATAGCAATATCATGATCAGACATTCCAATGTCTTTGAGTAATTCTATATCACTAGGTTCACCATGGATAACATCAAGTCTACGTTGATTNCCTAAATCNGANCCAACTAGATCATTTGCNACATTAAGATCGGGCTCNACNACAGTTACAGANGATTCATTTTCNAGATAGTGAGAAGCGAGATCGGTACCAATTGATGTTGCACCGAAGATAATTACTCTAGGATGATCGACCATTGGTTCAGAAGTGAACCCACATGCATTGGATATTCGATTCTGAACGTGTAAACCAGTAGCAGCGAATAGTAAAAGGTCACCAGATTCAGCGACAGTAGATTCATCAATAATAGTGGATTTACCCCCTGAACCAACAATTCCNACTGGAATAGGCAAACCATCTATTTTTTCAGCAGCATNGATGAGATTATCACCTAATAGTGCACTTCCCTCTGTAATTTTTGAAACCGATAAATACGCATCATTTCCCATCGGAGCGGTATGTAATATGTGTGGAGAAATTAGACCTGCAGTTAATTCATCAACAATTTCTTTATCAGCATTGGCAACATGATCAACTTGAGACCAACGGTGAAATACTTCTGATGAATCTTGTCTAGCCACAGACATTCTATTGACCCTAGCAATTGTAACCATTTCACCACTAACAGATTCCATATTTTGACGGTGGTCCTTAGCAAAAGCGCAGCCCAAAATATTCCTTTCATCAGAGTCCGTGGCCATAATTAACAATTCAGCATTTTGAATACCAGCGTGGTTGAGAGTTTCCCTAGACATCACATCTCCAGCGATAAGTAAACATTCGAGTGACTGAGCGGATTTTAGTGCATCAGGATCTGAATCTATTAATATTACATTTTTACGTTCATAAATGAGGGCCTGAGCGACACCTCTACCGACTTCGCCGGCGCCTGCGATAATTACGACCTTCATCGTGTTCTCTCACCGCCCGGCCCTCGGAAGGGGTCTTGAGTCTTATTCTCCTTCCTTCCAATTGACCATGAACGTTCCATCAGTCACTAATGGCGTTCCGACCGTTGAATATGAATGATCAAAAGACTTCATGGTATGACCATAGTAAATCCTAGTGTAAACACTATCTACATCATCACTAGAATGGGTTGCTTTTTGTATAAAATTAGAGTAAACGGTTGGAGTATACAGTAACCATTTGTTATTTACAACGTCTACGGCACCAATAATATAGCATGATGTTGGTTCAATATTTCTCTCATTGCATGTTTCTTCACTCAATGGTAAAGCAATATTAGACCAACCATGAGCTTCCCATTGTGAAAAATCCCCTGAACCTAGAATTCCCATTTCATACCAAGTAGATACGCGCTTGGTTCGAACAATACTCATCCATGCATTTGATTGTTCATCACAATCTCCTTTTTCTGCTTGAATGCAAGCAGGTCCGCTTCTTGCTGTTTCTAATCCCTTAGCATATTGGATATTATCACGAACCCAAATGAATGCTGCATGACTGAATGCGAATACATTATCTTGATCTTCTGGAGGAAGAGATGATTGAATCATATCTGCAATTTCAATAACTATTGATGATTCTGCATCTATTGCATAATCAGAACCACCTCCTGAGCGATCGTAAAATTGAGTTTTATCTCCAAAAGCATTGGTATAATATTGAATTCCGATATTATCCAGATCGGAAAATGTTCCAGATGTACTTTTAGATATACCATTTCCACCTGTCATCCCTAACACGTTAGAAGGTAAATCTGCATCTTGCCACCATGAATAAGCAAAGGAATGAATTGTATAATCCACAACTAAAGTAGCAATAACCCTCGTGGGATTATTATCAATTTCATTCTGTGTCGCAGCTGGGATTGTTCCTTCCCAAATCAGACATCTTCCATACTGACAATCTTCTGCTTCACTTCCACCAGGGGCTGGCCACCAAATCTGTGAGTATCCATCCGCCATTTGAATAGCATTAGATTTCTCCCGAACTGCACCGGGGTTCAAAGGAATATTTTCGGAAGGGATAGAGACACCTACTTTCATTTCTACAATATTTTGCAATACTTCAGATGGTATTTGTGTACCATCGGTTGATGAAAACATTACAGATTCATATCCATATGATGTACGTTTAGGCGATGGAATTGGTAGTTTATACATAAAATCAGAACCGTTAGTGTTAGGACCAGATTCAAATTGATATGTTGAACGGAACGTGTACTCAGCTTCAACCGGATGTTCATGACTCGGTGTCATCAGGTCAAATATATCGTTAAAATATTCATCAAATCCGTCCATTAATGGATCTTGGGCAGGAGTGAAAAGCATTACAGCTACCAAAAGCAACGCAACGGTGGCATTTCTGCGCTCCCGTTTACGGCGAACAAGCCTACGTGGAATTTCATTAGGAGCTTGTCTGTACATCTGTTCTTGCCTACGGCGTACTTCTGCAGGCATTACAGGAGGGGGGCGACCACCCATTGCTGAACCTGGAGCGGGACCTTTACGGGCACGAGGTGTGGGCTGAACCCCTCCAATACTACTAGTACGAGAAATACGTGATTGTAATCCTGATGCACCTGACACTATTCTACCACATGTTTCACAGATACTGAAGCGCCCAGACATGGGAGCCATGCAATGCGGGCAACGAGGCATGGAGTAGTTCGTGATTCGATGATTCATGAATGTTCAGCATACAAATGGCATTAAATGCTCATTCAGATTCATAATTATCCATCTGCGAATAATTTTCTTTATTCTTCATCCTTCGCTCTACACGCCTTTGTAATGGAGTTAAACTGCTGGGTAACCACATGTTCTGTGCCCTGGCATCTGCCCACATTGCAAACATGATTATCGGAGTTAGAACTAAAGGGCTGCTAAGAATAGCAATAAAAATCCCTAAACGAATGAAGGCACGTGCTATTCCAGTGAACATTACAGGTGTAAATCGTATGCCAACTAGTATATTCGATCCTTGAGAAGCACCCATTGGAGCTAAACTGAACCCGCTTGTTATACCTATCACAAATCCCAATACGATGGTATGTATACCAAATCCGCTAGTATCCGCACCTACATTAGCTATCTGTGGATCAAATGCGCGTACGCACGCATAAGCGGTTAACATTGCTGCACTACCAATACCAAATGCATAACCAGTAGTTGTAGCAGATGAAGGGACTTTTCTTTCTGCTCTAGCGGAGAGATACATACATAATGCAGCTTCTGCCCATCCAGCTAAAAGAACAATAGGTAAAATCTCAATAATGAAAATTCCTCCAGCTTCTGCTAAATCAGTATACATAGTTTGGAATACCCATACATCTAATGCGGACGCTAATATTGCTCCAACTATAAATCCGATAATTAATGCCTTATATGCTTGAGATAAATCTTGAATTGGAGAATATCTTCTCATACCCCTAGCCCAAATTAGAGGAAACACCAGAAGACCAACCAGCATAGCGATTTGGAACTGCCATTGTGGAAGATTGGTCGGTTCCATGACTATCCGAGATGCACATCTATGAAAAATACGCACTTTCCGTTCATTCAAAGAGGGGGATTCTAGTCCGACAATCATGGTTCGGTTGTTACTGTTCGGAGGAAAGGGGGGTGTTGGGAAGACAACAATGGCTGCAGCAACCGCAGTCTGGTTAGCTGATTCGGGACTACGAACCCTACTAATCTCTAGTGACCCTGCACATTCTACTTCCGATTCATTGGAAACCAAACTAGGCTCGGAACCAACACCGATTAGTGAGGTCCCTAATTTAGAGGGTTTAGAATTAGATCCTCAAAAGAGTGTTGAGACTCTGATGCCGATGTTGAGTGGAGCTATTGGAGGTTCAGGTCTTGGAGCTTTATTAGGGAATGATGCAATAAACGAAATAAACGAAGAGACTAATTCACTATCTGCAAATGATTTAATGATCCCTGGAATGGATGAGGCATTAGGATTCGAAACCATACTTAGACATGTAGAAAATCCTAGACACGATGTAGTAGTTTTTGACACTGCTCCAACAGGACATACCCTTCGTTTCCTAGGATTACCTGAAATTCTTGATGGCTGGACTGATAGAATTCTACGGATCATGAGATTAACTGGAGGTATTCGAATGATGTTAATGGGGAGTTCCAAAGAACAAGAAATTCGTTCGGAAATTGAACGATTTCAACGCCGAGTAAGACATGTTAGAAGAATCATGGCAGATGATTCAGTTACCACATTTTCCTTAGTAACAATACCAGAAAGAATGGCTGTTTCTGAATCTATTCGTGCATCTATGGCACTTTCAGAACATGATATCTTAGTCGATCGTGTAATTGTAAATCGATGTACTCCTAATCTCGATCATCCTTTCCTAAAGAGTCGTCGTGATATTGAACAAGGATATCTTGACGAATTAAAAGATAGATTTGACGACATCAAAATACACCAAATACCGCTTGAAGCATCAGACATACATGGAATCGATCATCTTAGAAGGGTTGGAAGCCATATGCTAGGTCCAATAGAACCATTCAATTCTAACGATCTTGAATTAACAATAGGTAATCAAATGAAATACACAATAATAAGATCAGAAGTCAGATTTGAAAATGATAGTAATACCGAATACAGGCTTCACTTACCTGGGGCCAATAAAGATGAGATGTCGCTTAGAGGTGAAGACGGGGTACTACTTATTGGATTAAACAATAAAGAGAAAAAATTGAACATCGGAAGAGAATTTGATACAAATTCGGTAGATGCAAAATTAGATGATGATATTTTGACTGTTCAAGTTCCGAAGTAAAAGTCCGTTGACTTCAAACAGGACTACCACTACGGCTAATCATGGCACTTGAAGGTCTGAGGCGTGGTATTCAAGGCGCACTAAGTAGACTGAGAGGTAAACGTAGTATTGACGAAGAAGAATTACGAGGCATGGTAAAAGACCTACGGAGAGCACTTTTAGCTGCGGATTTTAACGTTAGACAAACCAAGGAAATAACAGATCGACTTGAATTAAGAATGAGAGATGATGAACCAAGACCTGGACTAACGCTACAAACACATGCAATGAATATAATCTACGCAGAATTAGTTAGACTACTGGGTGCACCACGAGAAATTTTACCTTTTAACCAAAGAATTCTGATGGTAGGATTATACGGTCAAGGAAAAACTACCACAACAGCCAAAATAGCCGCCTGGTGGAAACGTAAACACAAGTTGGAAATTGGAGTAATTGAAGCAGATGTACATCGTCCAGGGGCTTATGCCCAGTTGAAACAATTACTCGAAGACCACGATATAGAAGTTTATGGAGATCCAAACAATCCAGATGCTGCATCAATAGTTAGAGACGGGATGCAACATATGTCGAATAAAGACGTAGTCATTATTGATACAGCTGGTAGAGATCAATTAGATGAGGACTTACAAGAAGAATTGAAGCAAATTGCAGATATTGTACAAGCTACAGAAAGTCTACTTGTAATCGATGCTCAAGTTGGACAAGCAGCGGGTCCTGTTGCTGCTAAATTCCATGAATTAGTAGGCGTTACAGGAGTAATAGTGACAAAATTAGATGGAACTGCTAGAGGTGGTGGTGCACTTTCTGCTGTTGCTGCTACAGGTTCTCCAATAGTCTTCATTGGAGAAGGTGAGCATGTTGAAAATTTAGAACAATTTGAAGGTGACAGATTTATCTCTAGATTACTCGGAATGGGTGATATAAAGGGTTTAATCGATCTTGCTCCAGGAGATTTAGACCAAGAAGAGGCTTTACGACTTACAGAACGATTAATGTCAGGTAGATTCTCGATTAATGACATGTCTCAACAAATGGAAATGATGTCAAAAATTGGAACTGTAGACAGAATACTTTCGCATTTACCCTCAGGAATGTTTGGAGGAATTGGAGCAATGGGCAAAGCACAAAAAGAACAAATGCAATCCAATTTAGAGCGCTTTAGAGTAATTATGGATTCTATGACTTCAAAAGAAAAAGATGAGCCAACCATCCTGAAAGCAGAAAGAATACGTCGAATTGCCCGTGGATCTGGTGTTAATGAAAAAGATGTTAGAGAATTAATTGCTCAATGGAATAAGAGTAAAAAAATGATGAAGGGTATTAGAGGAAATCGACAATTGAGAAAACAAATGAAATCAATGATGGGTGATATGGACGATATGGATCTTCCGATGTGATCCAATGACTCGTAAATTTGCAATTATCGGCCATCGCGCACAGTCATCAGGTAAACTCAATCTGAATGACTTAGCAGGCTCATCAGGAAGAATTGATGTTTTAGCACGAGCAGTCAATACTGTTCTTTTCCTTTCCCATGGCATNCGTAAAGATTCAGAAGTAATTTTACATCTTGAAGGAGGCCCTGGTCCTAGTAGGCGTATTGGATTTGTAGGTGGAAGAATTAGAGGAGTNCATCCTGATGAGCGTGCTATTTGTGGACATCTGAATAAAGCACTAAAAATTCCAGTTACACCGATAGGGGTACAACAAGAAATTCATTCAGGTTTGTGGCACTCAGGAGGATCAATTCAACATACATTATCTGAATGGGAAAGATCGGAGACTAAAATATACGTCTTAGATGCCAATGGATGTGAGTTTAATCCTGAATTACATAATTGCGATAATGTTGGATTTATTCTATCAGACGATAAACCGTTTACTGATGAGGAGAATGTAATAATGAAAAAATATGAGCGTATTTCTTTGGGGAAGCAATGGTTACAAGGACATTCATGCATAGCAATTATTCATCACCAGTTGGATGCAATCATGTAATCCAACGAGGTAATCCTGATTCTGAAGGAATATTTGCTTGTATTAATGCTTCATCTCCTACGTTTAATGGATGTAATTGTGGCCATGCAGCTAGACAAGTCAAACTAGAATCACCATTGAGTAGAACTTCACTTGAAACTCCCTGAATTTGTTCATCTGTAATTGACAAACTTCCGACTCTTAAGTAAGTCTCATCACCCTCTTGGATAATGTTACAAGCACCAGCGTACCAGCGGGCACCAACACTAGCAGCAACTATCTTTCGTGAACAATTTTCTGGAATATTGAGATTAAGAAATATATCTCCATGAGAAAACATTTGGGCGATAGTCGAATCTTCACCATCCCAATGAATTGCAGATTCAGATTTATTGGGCCGTCGTAAATTGGGAAGAGGGCTTTGAATGATTTTCAGAAGCCGTTCTGCTAAATCAACCGTAATTTCAACAGCATCGGTCGGATCGATATTAGGGTCATGTTTAGCAATGCTAGAAGCAATGGATGGAACGCCATACAATGAGGCTTCTCTGGCGCCAGAAACTGTGCCGGAATGTAATAAATCTACACTCAAATTAGGTCCTACATTAATTCCACTTATACATAAATCAGGTAGGGGATCTCCATTATGAGAAATAAATCCATCAATCGCTAAAATAACACAGTCACATGGTGTCCCATCGATAGAATACAACGAAGGAACCGGATATTTAGGATCTAAATTCATCGATTCTAATAGATCATCTCTACGTACTGTTAGAATATTCTTCCTAAGAGTGAGCGCCATTGAACGGCCTGATTGATCTTTCATAGGTGCGTAACCCAACACTTTATGTCCATTTCTTTGGAGTCGTTCGACTAAACGGAGGAAATATCTGGATTCTACTCCATCATCATTGGTTAACAGTATTACAGCCATGAACTGCCGTGAGGTATTCCATGTATCATTCTTCGGTGTAATCCGTGTGTTAATTTTGATCTGTCAAAACAATAGGAACTGGAGAAACAGATTTGGATTCATCTGTTGATTCCAATTGGTTTTCTGCTGAAATCACTAAGTACAAACCTAAGAGAATAATTGAACCACCGATTAATGTCCAAATATCAGGATACTGTGCTGTACCCATTATTATTCCAATAAAAGTCCCAAGGATTGGTTCTATCAACACTGAAACAGAAATCACAATGGGAGGCAACCATTTCAATACTCCATTGATTCCTGTATGACCTATTAATCCGGGGCCTATTGCTAGATATCCGATTGCTGGAATCCAAATCATATCGACCCAACCAAATGTAGATATCGAACGAAGTTGATTCCAGTCGGATGATTCAATTAACATTGATGATATTGTCAGAAGAATTGCAGCAATGGTAGTGACTGGAAATGCGTATAGAAACAATGGCATCCAGGATCGCAGTTCTCTACCAGCCATCAGATAACCAACTATTGCAACAGCTCCGCCAAAGGCGGCTAAATCTCCGATTAGTGTTACTTCACCTTCTTCTGTGATACTAAGTAAGGATAGAGATGCACCTAAAAAAGCAATCAATGCTCCATACGACTGGCGCTTAACTAAGGGGCGACCTATTAGCGCTGCACCAATTACAAACACTAGTGGATGCGCAGTGACAAATAACAATGAATGAGTAAGTGAGGTATGATCCAGTGACCAACCCCAAGTCGCAAAGTGGAGGAATAAGCAAAATCCACTTGCCAACAAAATAGACACATTTCTGCGGCTAAATAGACTTAAAATCATATTTTTGTCAAGGTGAATCCATTGATACAAAGCGAAGGGAAATAACACCAATGATGTTGCCTGCAATCTCCATCCCATTCGTAATAGCGGCGGGATTTCGTCGATTGACTGGAGGACTGCACCTGCGCTAGAAACAGCGATTACTGCGGCGGATAGTATCATCCAAGCATGAATTGGAACAGAGGCACGTGCCATGAGGCCTAACCTCACTTAACTATCTCAGCTTCAACAATATCATCATCGTCTTTAGAATTCCCAAATGATATCACTCCAGCACGAACAAATAGTGCAACTACAGCAACTGCAAGGACAATATTAACTCCAACGAAACCTGCAAGTCTAGCAGCAGGATACCAAGATAACACTGCAAGGTTAACATTACACGTAATTGATTCATTAGTAATCGATGCGCATGGTAACGTTTCGTTGTTTGATTCTGCATCAGAATTTAGATCGAGAGCCCATTCCACAGCGGAAGAGAAGTTTGCTTCGCCTTCATATTCTCCCAAAATAGACTCATCCAAATAAGTACTAGTCCAATCATCTTCAGTGAATGTGTGTTCCGCCTGCAATTCATCTGTAACTGCAAATACAGCAGATTCAACACCAAAGAANGCCTCACCAGTTAGAGCACCGGCGGCTATCATGAAAGTCATAAGNAGCATTAGTGCACGTTTTTGCTCTGCCTTGGCAGTNCCATCCTTCTCTCGAATTTCTTCAACTATTGGTTTGAGTTTCTTCTCTTCCCACTTGTCACGTAGTCCTCCGCCAATTAGCATAGGTAAAGTGTAGGGAGTAGGTAGGTACATTCCTAATCCGAATGAGGTGCCCATTCCNGTAGCCCATTCAGCAAATGCACCTAGCAACATACCNANGAATAAAGCTCTAAAGTCACCATTACCACTTTCAAGAACAATNGTAAATGANGCAAAGGCATTTGCCTGAGGGGCTAGGAGNTCGATTTTACCAGTAGCAAGCANATCAGAAAGGAAAATTGCAACTGCAGCACCAAGAATTGCGCCAGGAACAACNCCCATTATGTTTCCTTTAGAGATATGATATGGGCGATTACCGATATACAGACTATTTTTGTAATCAGCAACAACTGTTCCGGACATAGAAATTGCAGACCCAAACACTGTAGTTCCAACCAAAGCCATGAGGACTGCTCCTTCACGAGTCAATCCTANNGGNTCNCCCAATGCTAAGAANGTCAATAGAAGCATAAGNAGNACGATAAANGANGTACCNCTAACNGGTTCNATTCCAGTTTCACCCATTACTCGTACGGCGATTGCACCAAGTAGGAATGTAGTAAAAATTAGTACTAATGCGAAGATAACTGCTGCTGCAATTGGGAATCCACCTACAGCAAAAATCAGTATCATCGCAAAGAAAGCAATTATCATGAAGATAGGGATGTGCATCAAAGGCCACTCGTACCATCCCTTTCCTTCGATGTATTCTTCGCTCTGTCCGCCGGAGAATGCTTTGCGAATATCTGCAAATATTTTTACAAATGTAGGTGCCATCTTAAGGAGACCTAGAAGACCTCCTCCAAGAATGGCCCCAATAGCAATTGTTTGGATTATAGTCTTGTATGCTTTCCATTGTACCATCGGATAAACTGGAGGGGCACTGGTATCAGCATATGTACTGAGCCTGACATAATCATTTACAGTTGGATCATAAACAGGTACATCCATCATAACTGCAATGGGAATAAGGTAGAACCATGCAATGATTGACCCTAGGTTAACTAGTAGTGCAGGCCTCCATTTCATGAACCACCCAATAGCGAAAAGAGTTGGACTTAATTCTAGTCCGATAAATGTGTACGAGAAGGGATTCGTTTTACTGTATGGAGTAATTCCATTTGCATAAGCATGCGATTGTGACTCTCCAGTTATTGGATTGATTAGTGATGTAGGTTGATGTAGCCACCTCTCTGTATAAATCGATGCTAAACCCCATTTTTCTCCACTGAAAACACCAGCAAGCCAATCTACCATTGAACCAGGAGCAGATGCTACTTTTCTACCCCAGAAAATAGGGTAATCAATAAGCGTCATGAAACCCATTGTAAGTACTGTCCATAGACCTACACTCTTCAATGACTCTCTTGCAGAATCAGCGGCTCCAGCATTGACGTCCGTTGCAATATCCAGTAATTTTAGAGTCGCCTCAAATCCTGGCATAGGTAACGGATCTTCAACCAACCATACCCTACGAAAAATAATGAAATACATTACACCTAGAAAGCCTGCAAACATAGATGCAATAATTCCAATAAATGCTAATTGCATTACGTCAGGTTCTTGGATTAGATTAACTAAATTTCCTGCCTCATCAAGAACCTGATACTTCGTGCTATATGCTAATAAGAAAATAGCTGGAAATGTGAAAATGAAACCTGTTGAAGCATGTGTTGCTCCCGTGGTTGCACTTGTTGCAATATTAACCTCCGAAGGAGACCACTTTAGAGCCATTCCTAAAAGATAAGCAACATACCAAGCCGCTGAAACTGCTAATCCTATCTTTAAACCGATATAAGCCGTTACACCACTNAATACTGCCCCAATTAAAATACCAATTAGGATTTTTGAAGGAGACCAGTGAGATATCTCAAATCCTTCTTGNATATTNTTTTCNTCNAGATATTGTTCCAANACACCTGTATTGAGATTATTGTACATATCTTCATCTAACCATGTTAGAGTTCCTTGCTCAATTCCTTTGAGACCTTTTGCTGTAACAGGTCTACGATATGCCGAACGAGGAACGGTGGATTTTGATTTCTGGTCTTCGTCCATTGTGGCCACCGGAGTGATTTAGTTTCATTCCATGTTTATACTTCACGATGTATTAGTCTAATTTCTTGGTCATCATTCGAGAAATTGTTCTATATCCGAGTCGACCATACATCATCGATGCTGGTTGATTAGTAGAATACACTTGTAATCTAATTTCTGAAGCNCCTTTGGATTTAGCTTGTTTCTCACATTCGTTGACTAANNGAATCCCTACNCCTCTTCTNCGATATTCAAAATCTACCCATACATCTGAAATATTCCATACAGNCTGTGATTTATCTAGCATGTTATTATCAATTGCAATAGTGGAAATACCNATCACCCGTGATGAATCTAAGGCTATAATTAGACGCCCATCAAGNATTACAGATCTTAGAAATTGTCTTTGCTCGGAATCAGATAATGAATCAGTTGAAATACGGGCATCATGATTTTTCTGATCAACTACAAGAGAATGCCAACATCGAACTGCTTCATCCAAATGCTGAATGGATGCGATTGATATTATGATATCAGGAAGTTCGACAGTTGAAACCATGGTGGACCTCAATGATCACGAGTAATTCGATAACGACCAAGTGCTTCCATCCATTGAATTTCTCCACCTGCCTCAAGATTCAATTCTGCATCCTTAGGAAGAATGAGAGCTTCGTACGTTTTGTTGTCCATTGCATGAACTTCATTGCCTTCGATATGAGTGATAATTGCACTGCCTTTTTCGATAACAGGAACCTGTATATTATCGGTAACTGTACCGACGTGACTCCTTTTTTGGCCGGAAAAAATATCTTCTAATTCTAGTCGAGCTTTAGCACTACCGTGTTTTCCTGGCTTGGACTTTGAGATACTCAAAATCTTGTAGGCGTTCTCATCTACGGAGACATAACGTCCCACCTTCAATGTTCGAATCTCGACTCGGGTTGTACCAGGCATGGGTTCCACTACTTGGGTCGCTATATCAGTATTACCAGACTAATTATGGAAATTTAATCATAAAATATTGGTTGGAACAGCGCCATACATATTATCATGAGGTTCACCATCTTGAATAAGCCAAACTAGATACAAGATGAAACCAACACATGGGACTAAAACAATGAATATCCACCACCCTGATCTGCCTANATCATGAAATCTCCTAACTGTAACTGCCAATGATGGAATTAGAATAATTAATTGGAACAAAGTAGTAAGAGGAGTAATTGTCCATAAAATGCTATCAAAGGAAATATCTGCTATAATCAAAAATGCAACGTCAACAATAGATAATATAATCCCGCACGTGAATGTGAATAGGAAAAACCACCAATACTCTGATCTAGATGCTCTTCCATTGAATTCAGTAAATTTGAGACTGAGAACGGTTTTCATTGAATCAACGAAAGACATCATCTGCATTGGACGAAAAACTGCCTGTTGGACAACGTAAGTAGGATTATTTTCTGGAGTCGTTAGAATTTGACCTTCTGGAATATTTCCTGATTGCATATATTTTCACAAACCCATATTATTTAGTAAATTCAGACCTAACACATTTAATATTAAATTAAGAACATATTCAGTTGTTAGTTTAATTTCCACCAAATCCGAATCCTACTGCAGCATCTACGCCAGGCATATCATATCCTAACATTCCTGCTAGCATGTATATGGTACCAATAACCAGAGTTAATCTGACAGCATTGGACATCTCTATAGCTTTGGGAGAAAATGTGAGACATACTAAACCACCAACGATAAATGCTGAACTAATATTAGACCAAAATACGGACTTGCCAGTATATGTATTCATCAAATCATTATGTTCATCTAACTGATTAAGATATTCATCTACATCATCAGAATACTGTCTTAGAGCATCAGCATAATTATCTGATTCCGAGCTATTCAATCCGTTGTTATCTATATCAAAATCTGCTGAATCAATTGTATCTGGAGCATCTGGAGCATTGGTATAATTTGCAGAATTAGCATACGACTCTGATAAAATCAACATTAGGAATCCTAAACCAATAATTGTAGAAATTACTACTTTAGCTGATGTTGCCTTATCAAAAATTGACTTGATATCAATCTCATTGAATATTTTTGAAAATATAGAGGGCTCTTTAGGCATTTGTTGAGAATGTTGCATCACAGGCATTGGCGAGGTATCGACTGCAACAGGTGTTACAGGCTGTGGCGCAGCTGCTGGAGGAGGCATTGGTGGTGGAGGAGCAGATCCCTTAGTTCGTGAAAGATTAGAATCACCTACTGGAGGAGGAGGGGGAGGCATTTCTGCAGGAGGTGGGGGGATGGGTGGACCCCAAGAATCATCTAATCCATCAGAACCCCAATTACTACCATCTTCTATGCTCATATCACGNATAACCTCCGTTCGATAGTTATTCTTTACNCATACAGGATAGAGTTACCACTAGGTATCTCTCAGTGATTAAAGAATCAACTTACTTCTGTACGATAGGAAGACCATTTGAATCCTTGAAGTTGCCAGTAATTACCATAATTAGGTCAATTAATGCCCAAATTCCACAGCCTCCGAAGGTAATGAGTTTCAGAATACCAGTAAGAGTTTTTCCAGTGTAGAAGTGATCTACTCCGAGTGCTCCTAATAACAAACTCAGAAGAAGAGTTGTTAGCCAGTCTTTGTCCGATACTGCACCCTGCATAGGGGCGCCAGCAGTTGCTTGCATAGGTTGTTGCATTGGTTGTGCCATGTTAGTCACTGCACAGTAGAGGATATAATCATTCAGCCGAATCGAAAGGTCAGAGGGGACATTATGAGGCCGACTAAGATTCCTGAGGGAGCGATTCATCTTGTTGTTACTGGAGGAGCATTAGCAACCTCATTTGTATTGCCTCACGGAGGAGTAGATGAACTAAAATTATGTCCTTTTTACCATCTTACAGGAACCGAATGTCCATTTTGTGGAATGACTAGAGGATTTGTTGCAATAAGTCATTTAGATTTAGTATCCGCCGTCGAATTCAACCCAGGTACTCCCTTAATTTACGCTGCATTCGTAATCGTCTTAATCAGATCACTGTGGTCTTGGAAGAATAATCAACTATCCAACATACCGCAATTCCCTTCATCACTAGTACGAATTTGGACGTTAACTTCCATTGCCATATTTGGATATGTATTGTTTATTCGATGGATTGTTCCATTGGCTAATCTTTGAGTGGGATCCCGTTATAATCGATTGCGTGTTTGTTTCCAAACAATACAACACCCTCGATTAATGCCCAAATGGCGGACACTGGTGCTAATAATCCAAATGTGAGTATTGAAATTAATAATTGACCAACTGCCCTCCCAGTAAAGCCAAGATAGAAATTATGGCCACCTGCCCATCCAAGAAATATTGCTAAAATCAACATTACAAGTTTTGATTTTTGCATATGTGGATAGACCATCTGAGTACCATGTAAGGTATTCATCATTTGAGGTTCATTTTGATGATTATTAAAGGACATGGAATTAAACAAATTTTGTTGATGTATTTGTTGAGGTGTTTGTTGGTATTGTACTGGTTGACCTTGAGGAATAGTTTGAGGTGAAGGTGTAGAATTACCAACCTGAGTTGATTGATTATTTCCCATAATAGGAATCCCAGATGTAGGATCAACGGTTGGTGGCATAATCACCGCACGTGAATATAGGTAAAGATTGTTTTGAATTTACCGATATTAATCGTAGATTTAATTTTAGTAAGTATAGAATCCTTCTCCTGATTTTCTACCTAATTTTCCATCTTCTACCATTTGAATTAACAACGGAGCGGGAGCATATTTGTCATCAGATAATCCTTCATGTAATACATTCATGATGTGTAATACAGTATCATTTCCGATCAAATCAGATAATGCAAGTGGACCAATTGGATGATTCATTCCAAGCTTCATTATTCCATCAATTGCTTCAGGCTCAGCAACTCCTTCTTGGAAAGTGAGGATTGCTTCATTAATCATAGGACATAGAATACGATTGGACACAAAACCTGGTGAATCATTGCACATAAGCGGTGTTTTACCCATCTTTTCAGCTACTGACAAGACTGCAGAAGTAACTTCGCTGGAAGTATCAGAGCCATTTATCACTTCTACTAATTTCATGATAGGTACAGGGTTCATGAAATGCATCCCNATTACTTTTTCGGGTCTAGAAGTGCTTCCTGCNATGGAATCAATACTGATACTACTTGTATTTGTAGCAAGAATTGTTGAATCCTTACAAATTGAATCAAGATTTGAAAATGTTGAATACTTCAAATCGGGAATTTCAGGAATTGCCTCTATGACTAAATCAGCATTCTCACATGAATTATTATCTGTAGATGTTTGAATTCTTGATATTGCTAAATCTGCTTCCTCTTGAGACATTCGTTCTTTGGAAACTAATTTCTCTAGAGAACGACTTATTGTTTCCATACCCTTATCGACGAATTCATCTTTAATGTCCACCATTGTAACATTATATCCTGCACAGGCAGCCACCTGTGCAATTCCATTTCCCATTTGTCCCGATCCTATGACTGCTATGTGTTCGATGTCCATGAGACAACGGCAGAGTAACTGGGACATCAATCCTCGGTTAACTCGATCTCCATATCAGAGTCATAATCATCGGTAGTCTTTCGAATTGAAATCCATGAAATTAGGGTAGTAAAAAGAATGACTGAAATTGCTAGAATATTGTATGTTGAACCAAATGAAAGGAATTGTTCAGAAGATGTTGCTTCTCTTCCTTGAATATCAATCGAAGTAGAAAGAGTCCTATTATTTCCTGCTATATCTTCCATTTCCACAGTTAATGTCCAAGAACCTTCTGTTGGATTATTTGCTTCAATTATGGCAGTACCGTTCCATGAAGAATTACCAACCTTAGAGGTAATTTCAATTCCATCTTTTAGAAGACTGATTTTCCATGATTTCAAATCATTGTCAATAACAGCTACTTCTCCAATTATCTCACATGAAGTGACGGGAGTTTCCCCAATTATTCTTGAGGCTGATCGAGGTTCACATTGTGCTGAATACCATCCAAGCAAGGCTTCAGGAGATGTGAAATCTAGTGTAACCATTTGATCTACTCTGACCATATTACCTAAATCATCAATAGACCTGAAAACTAATGGGTGTTCCCCATCAATGTTTTCTAATTCTATTGTCATTTCGAAATTTCCAGATATACCACAAATTGCAGAAGCGTTAGACGCAGATGAATCTATTCTGACTTCCATATGTGGTTCACACAATCCTTCAAATCGAATGTTTGAGTAAGAATATATACCATTATTTGGAGTAATAATTTCTAAAATAGGGGGAGTAGTATCCAGTTCGACAGTTAATTCATAGAAGTATATTTTCTCAACCGCTTCAACCATCAAACGTATATCATTTATGCCCTCAACCAGTTCCAAATCAACTGCAATCGGAATCATTCCTCCCGGATGATCAATAGAACTCCATAGGGAAATATTCTGAATAGTAGATTGATTGGAAGCTAAATGAACCCATGATGCATTTTGACCCCATCCTCTGGATACACTGAATGATACTAAAGGATTGGAAACAGTACTTCCATTCCATTGGGCATCAACAAAGGGCGTAAACTTAGAAGGATCGAGTAAAATTTGACGACAATCGTGTGCAATATTTGGATATTCTGTTGAATGTGTTCTATCAGTTGCGTCAATACATACAGTATGTTCTCCTGTACGATTAAGTAGAATATCCCCAGTATAGGAAGAGCCTATTCCATTAGCAATCATTTTTCCATTCAAATAAATCGAGTGATTTGACCATTCGCCAAAGGATGTTGACAATACAAATTCAGTACGTTCTACNATTTCATTGAATCCTATCCACTGGATAGTTGGAGCTTGACGATCTACATCCATCAAAAACGTGGATGAACCAAAATGACCCGCCCAATCTTCTACTTCGACGAAAATTGAATACAACCCATCAGAATAATTAGACCAATCTACATCAAAACCTAATTCTCTTTGTTCACTAAGGCCTAAATCGNCGGCATCTTGTGACCAACCTTCTGCATCCCAACCTATCCANGGGGGAGGATTTGGAGAAGTAACACAATTTTTTGAGACCTGATTTCCAAATGGTTCAATTAAACTAAGACAAATTGATTTTGAATCAAAAGGAACCAAGATTTCAATATCGCCTCTTGTTGCATTTATTCCTAAAAACATCTGCTCTTTGCTAATTTTGTGGAGTCCAAATGGTTCGGTCAAAAACATACCATCCAGAATTATCTGGTCTCTNGACTCTCCATCAATTCCGGGAGGGTAAGGGTCNTAGGGAATTTGGAAATGTTTGATATTCCAATTCCCTGCTGGATCTCGAACTACAATCTCAAATCTATTCATATCAATCCAATCTAATCCACCAGTAGATGTGCGCACCCAATGTGAAGGCATCAACTCTAGTGAAAGTAAAGCAGAACCTGCAGAATCGATATCTAATGGGGTACCATTAATCCAAACCTCAACTCCAGGTTCAGTGATTAATCGCATATCATCAATAAATGATTGATTTGAGATTGAACGCCAGTTACTCAAACCAATCACGGGTAAAGTAATATCGTACTCAATTGCTAGACTGGTCGAATTCCACAAATTCCCATGATCTAATATTGAAACGTCATGGAAATGCCACCCCTCAATAGGAGACATAGTACCATTTATCCAAACCTCACGTAGAGTATCATTCAACAAATCCGAATATGCTTGTTGTGAGAGATTAACATCTNGTCCAATAAAATGATACCATTCGGTTGTACGATTTGAAAATGAACCATTAAGATTCAGGACATCTACGGTAACATTCGTCAATTCAGAAACCCCATTCTGAGTCCAATTTAATCCTGTTAAATTGAATCCCTTATCAGTATCAATGAGATGTAAATTCACATGTTTTGTAGTATTAGTAATAGTTCCGTTATCTGGAAACGTAAATTCCAAATCAGGAGATTTTTCTATTAAATTATAGATATACTTCAGTCGAATTTCTGCTCCACCCTCTAGTGTCAAATCTATCGTTCCAGACCATATACCTGAATCACTAGGTCTGAACATTGACAAATTTAGAATCCATGCGGATGTAGGTATTTCTCCATTTAGTTCATTAGAACCATTAGGCCACGAGTTTAGTATATTTGACGCGTTCATCTCGGTAATATTTTGAACATTCAGTCCAGAATTAGACCCTGTGCCGCTGGCTACTGTATCTATTTTCAGTTTGAATGTACCATTTCCATTTCCAACATTGAAACCATGAACTCCAANAAACCATAATCCATCTTGGGGATTATCGATAAATACAGATTCATCAGAATTGAATTGTCCTGAACTACCTCTTTCTTCATTACCCCAATCCATTACACCGTTTCCATTTATATCACGACCGATATACAAATCTAAATCGGGGATATCGAAACTTGTAGTTGAAATCGTCATTTCAGATAGATCATTAACACTGAAGGAATGTATGTATGATGCTGAAGTGTGATCNTCTGGATNATCTTGTGCCACTGTTTGACCACTCAGTAGAGTAGGTTGACTCCAACCGACAGCTTCTGCTGTTATAATTTCAATATCCATTGTAGATCCAAGACGAACTGATTCATTNCGGTCTNCAAAAATCCAATCTTCTACGGTACAACCAAATCCTCCATCCAAAGGTGCGATAACTCCAACATCAATAGAAACGGGGTTGTCATTTGTCCCCACTCCATGCATTGCAGAATGTAACATCACTTGCTTAACACCTGGAGTTGAGTCAGCTGTGAGGAATTCATGTGAAGAGCCTGTATTTGTCTCAAAGGTGTATATTCCACTCCCAGAATGCTTGTTTGCCGAACTGGATTCCATTCTCATAGTTCGAGAACCATACGCTTGTGGATTTGATAAACTGTAAGGATGTAGCGTCTCCGACATCCAATGTACATCAATATCTGTGTAGATATTATCATCCCAATCAACATCAATCAATGCAGTTCCATTTTCAGTATATCCTGCAGGCCAATCAATAGTGAACATTTTCCAATCGCCTGATTCAGCCCTCCATCCCCATCTTTGTGCACCTTGTATCCAAGTTTCTTCATACAATGTTTGATTCGACATATTTCCATCTAATGGCATAGGATTACTATCAAATGAACCAACATAAGCGACATTCGTAATGATTGGCCACGTCCACTCAGATATTGAAGTATCATTAGTGGTTGAATTCCATAACATCTTGATTCCATGTTGTCTTAATCCCGGATCTGCATTATTGGGAACATTAATTGAGACATTTACTTGACTTGAAGAATTAGATTGGATGATATGATTTGAACTAACATTTACCCATGAATCATTTACAGTCCCAAAGGCTGTCCAATCTATTTCTATGGGTAAAGGATCAATTTGATTTGCTCTGATATTTTCTCTCCAAACTGCTAGTAATAATCCATCATCTGATTCCTGTAATGGCATACCCATTCGAACCTCTACTTGACCAGATGCATACACATGCTCAGTAAGCATTGCAAACTCATTGCTGTTCTCAGTCCACTCTCCTGTATCTACAAAATTATCGTCATTTTGATCATCATGGAACATTCCATCTCCATCACGATCTGTCCAGCGCCATAATCGAAGATATACTCTATTTTCCGATTCGCTGTTTTGGTTTCCATCAAACCCTGCGCCATCCATTGCTGCTCGGGCTCGAATAAGAGTTGTTGCATTAGGCAGAGTATAATTCGAATCAGCATCGATATGAATTGGGATTAGAATATCAGGAGTATCTGCTTGATATCCATCCCATGTTGCATTTGGTGATGTTTCAGTACTATTCCATTTCATCGTCCAATGTTGCATTGGAACCATGATTTGAGGTTGAAGACTTACAGAAATATTAGTAGATCCAGGGTTAGATAATGTCAAAGACATTGTTTGATTTTCACCAGGTCGAATAAAATTCAAATTAGCATCACGATGAGCGCCATCAAACATCCCAGTCATCCATGAGGCTGGTTCAACAGATAATGTTCCATTTTCACCTGTTATTGTTTCAACAGCTCTGGATACATTTGCCCATCCAGCGCCTTGTACTAATGGGTCATACCCTCTATCATCTGCAGTTGACATCATAATGTCTCTAACCTGTTCTGATGTTGGATAAGTCCCGTGAACATCTTTCCATGCTTCGATAATTAGTGCGCCCAATCCAGCGGCAATTGGAGTAGCTAGAGATGTGCCTCCCCATGTTGTGTGGGCTTCGTTGGCATTTGTTCTTTCATTCAATGTTCTGTCACCAGTTGCAGACCATCCAACTGCAACTATGTCAGGATCTAATCTACTAACAGAATTTGGCCCTCGATTGGACCAAGATGTTGATTGCCCCCAAGTACCACCATTAGATTCACCAGTCTTGGAACTAAATGCTCCAACCGAGATTACACCATGTGCACCACCGGGTGCAGCAGTAGTTCCATACCCGTGACCTCCATTTCCAGTTGCTACAAAATAAGTTGTTGTTGGACTATGTACTCGAGTTAACCAATCTAAGTACATACTATTTGGATCTGCTCCATCATTATGAGTACCAGAATATCCAAAAGAAAATGAACCAATATGAGGTTGCTCATCGGTAGAAGAATTACCATCATAACCCTCAGAAATAAAGCGATATGAATCCAACATGGAACCATATGAATACAAATTAGCAACTGCAGTAGTTTTGGAACCAGGTGCCATGCCCAATACCTTACCGTTCGAAACTTTAGCCTGTGCATTTATTGCAGATGCACATAATGTTCCATGATTTCCGCCTCCTTCATTTACATCGTTGATCATGAACAAAACCATATCTCCATTTCCAGGAATTCTATTCTGATATCCATTTCTAGCAGCATAAATATCCCCGTACGGAACCCCATGTACTCCATCAGATATCCACCAAATTAATCCAGCAGATCTGTCCCATAATCCATCACCATTTAGATCTAAACCCGCAGTCTCGTTACCCTTGGTCATTGGAATTTCATCACTGAAATTTCCATCTCTGTCGAGGTCAACATATACCGTATCATATACTCCAGAAATTGTCGAATCCACTACCAAGACTGGAACGTCTCCTCCTGCTCTTGATACTAATTTCGAATCAGGGTGTTCTCCAATATGGTATACACCAGACATTGATACTGGAATATCACCGATTTTGAACCCCGTCCCATCTAATTCTGAATCATTATTCGAGTCTTGATCAGTATCACTAGTATCAGACCACCAAGATTTATCATCTTCAGGATATGCTTTAGCATCACGTAACCAAAGAAGAATACTCATTGGATCGTGCATTAGTGGCCAGTCATGATACGGAGATGTTACATTGTTGTAGCGTGCTTGGGTTCCATTTAAGTCTGGGTGAGCAAAATCAATTCCACTATCTGCTACAGCAACAATTATTCCAGAACCATTACGGCCATTATCCCATACATTAGTTGCACCATGAAGTTCACCAGAGCGAACACTGGTAGGTGTAGAATCTAGAGTAAAACCTGAAGGTTCAGGCATGCCAGGATCAGGAAAAACTGCTCTAACACCGGGAACTCCTGATAATTTGCCAACTATGGTCCCAGGTAAGTTTACTGTTCTATGTTCTAGAATCCCTTGTGTTGGATATACATCCACCAATTTATCTGAACCTTTTGAAGGCAGTTGAGGTATCAAAAAACCATGTTCTATTTGCCACTCATGTAAGGTCAAAAGTTGATCAGTAATAACAATCACAGAAACAATATCCGAATTTAGATTCTGAAGAGAAGAATCTATCAGAGCAGTTCCAGGTTCCCAGTGTGCTAAGGTGGCTGAAGATTGAACCTGAGTTGAGTTTTCCAATTCATTCACAGTTTCAGATGATATTGAAGGATCTAAGGGACTCCACGGCATTAACATCAATATGAATACCAGTAGTAATACCTGTATTCTGACCCCCATGTTACTTGAACAACACATATCGTCTTTCACCGTATCGAATTTCCGTTCATTCGTGATAATTGGTATAACCTAGTTCAATATCGGACAGTTATGGCCGAACAGGAATCTATGGTTCCTGTTGCGGCAATAGTATGTTTTCTATTGGGCGTAACAAGTCTCATTCTTTTGGAGAGGTCAAAAAATAGAATCTGGATGGACCGTCTTGCAGGATACATGTTGAGTTGGTGCCTAGTATTCTTTGGATTACGTTATGCTGCTGCCTCAATTCGAGATACATCTTGGTGGCAGAATACCGACATTACATCTCAATTCGATTTTTTCCAATATCTATTCTTCTCCTTCACTATATCTGCATTTGTAATTGTTGCAATTTTTCCATTTATTTACCCGTATCCGATATTCCAAAAATCTTCGACAATCAAACTCGTTGCCCCTGCAACATTCATTGGCAGTTTAGCCATTACAATCACCATGATGTTAACCGAATACAAATATGTTGGATTTTGGCAAATTCTATTCACGCCAGCATTCATCATCTTGATTCCAGTTTATTTCAGATTCTTGTCAGAAGAAATGTTAGAAGGAGATGACACTGCTCGAAGAATGTCGCTAGCAGCAGGAATCATTCTAATAGCATTCTTCGGCCAACAAATGACATGGTGGCTAGCCCAACTTATTTCCATTAATGATGAATTTATCGCTAGATTTGCTATCGAGGCAGGCGTTGGATCTCATTCTTACATACCAAATTGGATAGGTTATACGGTAACCAATTCGTTGGGAACTATTGCAATCTTATCGCTAGGAGTAGGAGAAACTTGGAGGGCTAGTAGTAAAGGAATAAATGGATTTACTATTGTTATATACCTTATACTCGGAGTTGGACTGATAAGTGGCATCGCAGACTTTGCTGTACTTGATATTGTAGATAGTTGCATGTATACTATATGTGAAAATTTCCCTGAAAGCTATAACATTTGGTACAAATTTACTACAGAAGCACTATTGCTACTATTTACACCTCTAATGGTAATGTACATTCTTCTTCATTTTGATGTAATTGATTCTGAGGCAGAGCAGAATCGATGGATGACAAGAATAATCGTCATACTGATGTTATTGATTGTTTCATCTACAATGATAGAATTNCTACAATCGTTTTTGCCTGTTTCTTCAATGATTTCTTCAGCTATACTAGCTATGGTTGTTGCTATCTTCATAGGGTGGGAAGAACGAATTATGAATACATTGATCGCTGAAGGGGAGAGTATCTCCAAGAAATTGGCCACTCTCAATGAACTTCACGAACCAGATATTAGTGATAATGACCTACAACTATTTTCTAAATCAATGGGAGTATTGACTGGAATTATCATCGTTTTGTGTTTCCTATATTCTTCTATTGTGGGGTGATTAAATGAGTTCTAACGGCGATTTGAAAGATATTATTTCNAATGTTACTTCCAATAATGCAGGTAATAAATTTACAATTTTCTCATTTCTTGCAGCCTTAATTTTACTTAGTTACACAGGGTATGACACCGTGATTTACAGGACAGACGTTATATCTGAATTTTCTGAACTCAATGAATACAGAATCACATTCTCTACACAAAATGAAACCATGCAAGCAGTTGAAACTGTCCAAGATGATGAAACCAGGAATGTNCTATTTGATCTATCTGAGATTAACATTCCTGATGGATTTATGATTGGNTACATCGACATCATAATCACATCGGAAGAAGAATCTGGAATTTCTGGCCAATGTGATTCAGTTGCAGGAGATATTATCGAAAATGAACTCACGGCTCAATGGAATGACCCTAACAATAATCTTTCAGGACANGATAGTAGTTGTTTACCTATCGAACTTGANCTTACTATTTACCCTAATTTCGATGGTGAAACATTGAATATTTCGGCAATTAATGAATACCAAGCATTACTAAATTGGACTCAAACAGGATGGGGAGAAGGAGATTTGTCAATTGATTTGGACTTAGATGTCAATGCGCCTCTCGGATTAGATCCANTNGGAACGGATACTGATGAGGAAATTACAATTGATGTCTACATTGTCATGTTCAAACCAAATATTTCTCAAATTGAATGAAAATTCACCCGTAAGTACCAAATCCCACATACTCTACGATNCGACCATAGCCCCGTGGTGTAGTGGTCCATCATACCAGGTTTTGGACCTGGTGACCCTGGTTCGAATCCGGGCGGAGCTACTTANTTTCTCAACAAATGGGGGAACCCAAATTCTACAACAAGTCGATTTGCNGTTTTTCGAAAATTAGACAAATCCACATCTGTTCTATTCTGGTATTCATATGATTGTAAGGCCATATCTAACTTATCACATAACTTGAGAAAACGAGCTTCTGGAGAAACTCCTGCTTCGTATTCTTTGTACAATTCAAGCATTTCTTGGCCACGAGGTAATTTGGAAGAAATCTCCAACATCGCTTTTGTTTCAATGGCTATTTTTTCTTCAGGCGAAATACCGTCGTGGGGAGTGATATCTCCAACCTTAACTTCAGCGACGTCATGACATATTGCCATCTCCAAAAGTCTCGTTCTATCTAGTTCTTCAGGACAGAGATGGAATGCTAAAAAAGCTACACCCCATGAATGTGCAGCAACAGATTCAACGTCTGTTAAACCAGATCTTAACCATCCTGCTCTATCTACATCCTTCAATCCAAGGATTTCGATAAATGTTTCACGTGGCATCAACGATTCACCGCATCGGGATCTTTTGCTAGATCTCTTGTAATGTTCTTTTGATGGCTTTCAATAGTTCCACCACCTATTTCCATCAATTTCGCATCTCGCCATAATCGCTCAACAACATATTCTGCTACGTACCCATAACCGCCAAGAACTTGGATGGCTCTGTCTGCAATTTCCTTTGCCTTGGTGGTAGCATATAATTTGACTCCATCACTATCTAATCTTTGACCACCTTCATTGATATCAAGCAATCTCGCAGTGTCGTAAATATACGCCCTCATTGCTCTATATTCTGCATATGATTCTCCAATGTATCTCTGCATCTGACCAAATGAACGGATTGGCTTTCCGAATGCAACTCTATCTGAAGCATATCGATTCATGATATCCAATGATCTTCTAGCAATTCCCAATGACATTGCAGCAAGTGTCAGACGTTCTATCTCAAGATTCTTCATCATATGNTGCATTGACGANCCNGGTTCNCCNACTAACGCTTCAGGACCAACNGTNCAATCAGCAAAAACAAGTTCAGCNGTATTAGATGCACGCATTCCAGTCTTGTCGTAAATTTTCTGACCAACTGAATATCCGGGTGTTCCGTTTTCAATGATGAAGGTAGATAATTCAGGNCTTCCGCGATCATTAGTGCCGGTGCGTGCGTAAACCCAAACAACATCAGCAGGAGTCCTTTCATCATCAATAGAGCCATTTGTAATCCACATTTTATTTCCATTAATTACCCAGTTACCTTCGGAGTTTTTCTCAGCTGTTGTTTCCATACCAAGAACATCTGTTCCATAATTCGGCTCAGACATTGCCATTGCACCAATCCATTCTCCTGAACATACCTTGGGTAAAATTCTAGATTTTTGTTCTTCAGAACCATTTTGTGCTAAATTATTGACGAATAACATTGAGTGTGCTAGGTAAGCCAATCCAAATCCTGGGTCGCTCGCAGAAATTTCTTCATTTGCGATTACTGCAGCTGTGGCATCCAAACCAGCACCGCCATATTCTTCTGGAACAGTGATTCCAAGTAGGCCATAATCTCCTAATTGGCGAAATAATTCAACATTGAATTTCTCATGCTTATCGTGCTCATGAGCCTGAGGTTCAACCTCTTCCTGAACAAAATCACGAATCATTTCACGTAACATTGCATGCTCTTCTGTCGGATTCCCAATGTCGAAACTTTGCCAGTCGTCCAAGTCATCACCATGGCAAACCAGACGTTAGTACCCTATGAGGCATTCGCATTGTGATTCATTCTGGAGTCTCACCAGTTTGAACATTCCAGAGCCGAGAATACATACCATTTAGTGCAACTAATTCATTGTGAGTGCCTGATTCAACAATTTCCCCATTATCTAAAACGACAATTGAATCTGCATTGCGAACTGTAGAAAGTCGGTGAGCAATAATTAATGTCGATCTATCTTTACTAATTCTACGAATAGAACGTTGTAATGCTGCTTCTGTCTCATTATCTACCGCTGACGTGGCCTCATCGAGTACCAATAATGGTGCATTCTTGAGAACTGCTCTGGCAATAGCCACTCGTTGCCTCTGACCACCCGACAAACGATGACCTCCTTCGCCCACTAATGTTGACCAACTATTTGGTAAACTTTCGATAAATTCTATTGCTTCAGCAATCTTTGCAGCCTCTCGAACTTCTTTTACCGTAGCACTTGGTCTACCATAACGAATATTTTCTTCAATTGTAGTGGGGAAAAGAATAACATGTTGAGAAACTAGAGATATATTACTCCTCAAACTATCTAGAGTCAATTCATCTATCTTTTTCCCCCCCCATATTATTTCCCCTGTAGAGGGAGAAGCAAAACGTAGTAACAATCTAACTAGCGTTGTTTTTCCGCTACCTGTTGGACCTACAACTCCAAGTATTTTATTTGCTGAAATTGTAAGATTCAGATTTGAAAACAATGTTTCTCTATTGGGATAAGAAAAATTCAAATCATTAATTTCTATATCGCTAGAGTAAGCAGTGTTCGAAGACAATTCATACTCTCCATCTTTGATTGAAATCGGATTTTCAAGAAGATCTAATACACGTGTTGTAGAGGCCATTGCTCTTTGATAGAGATCGAATGTTTCACCTAATCGAGTCAAAGGCCAAAGAAGTCTTTGAGTCATAAACACCAATACTGAATATGCACCTACTGCCATTGTATCTTGGAGAGTTAACCAACCTCCTAGCAATAATGTTGCAGTGAAACCAACTAAAATGGCCATACGAATTAGAGGTACAAATGCTGCAGACAATCGAATTGCTCGACGATTTGCATTTCGATATTCGTTGGAAAGTGATTCAACACGAATTAGTTCCCTTTCCTCTGCTGTAAATGATTGAATTGTTGGCATACCAGACAAGTCATTTTCTAATAACGCATTCATTCTACCAGCAGCTGTTCTTACCTCAGAATATCTAGGTTCAAGTGATCTCTGATATCTGAATGAACCCCAAATGATAATTGGAATTGGTAAAACAGCAAATAGTGCTACTT
>NZTS01000020.1 GCA_002697105.1 Methanobacteriota archaeon
ACTCCTGCTAGAGAATTAATGGAAGGCTTAGCAGAGATATCCCTTGGAAGAAAGGTATGATTATTATGGTTCAAGATAGTTATGATGTGATAATTATCGGGGGCGGCCCCGCAGGTAGTACAGTTGCACGTTATTCTGCTGAAGGAGGTGCAAATGTATTGGTTATTGATGGCAGAGATCCTATCGGTTCTCCTCTCCAATGTGGGGAATTAGTTCCTACAAATGACGAGATGAGACGACTTTGTCCAGATGTCCCTGACATGGATGATCTGTTTCAAACTCCTGAACATGCAATATCTCGGAAGTCCTCCAAAATGCACATTGTTCCTCCTTCTGGAAAACCTCTGGAGTTTAATTTCGATGGCTTAGTTCTGAATCGAGTTGCCCATGACGAAGCTCTTGTTGAGATGGCAAAACAATGTGGGGCAGAATTTCTTGTTGATGAATATGTGGAATCAGTGGTAGAAAATTCTGTTAAACTTAGAAGTGGTAAATCGATTAAAGGAAAAATAATTGTGGGTGCTGCAGGACATAGTGATCCTGTAAGAAGAGATTATTGGAAAGAAAAATCTCTGAAAATACCTGTCAAATTTGTTCTAATGGAAGGAGATTATGGGGATGCTGTTGAATTACACTTTGGTTCGATGGCTCCCGGAGGTTATGCTTGGATGTTCCCAAAATCAAGTGGTGCGAATATTGGTCTAGGCATTCAGAAGAGTTTTTCGAGAGGTAAATCCATGAACAAATATGCGGATGAGTTCATTTCAAAATATGATGGAGAAATATCATTCAGAGGAGCAGGTTCGCTTCCTATGTCTGGAACAATAAAGAATTTCGTCAAAGGAAATTATTTGTTAGTTGGCGATTCAGCTGGCATGGTACTTCCTTCCAACGGAGCAGGGATTACAATAGCGATGGTTGGTGGAAGGATAGCAGGTCAAGTAATTGCAGAACATTTGAGAGATGGAGTCCCTCTCTCTGATTACGAGAAAAGGTGGAACAAACAGATGGGTAAAGTAATGCGCAATTCTAAGAGATCTTTCAAAATTGGGAGTATTTTGTTTAGACTTCCAGATGCTTTACTCAATATTCTCTTTAATCCACTAACTAAGGGAATCATTTGGCGAGCAGTTACGTGTCGTCGAATGTTTTGGATAATTTGATGCTTGTTTATTTCGTACCTTCCCAGATTGTGGCCATACCCGGGAAAATAAGTTTTGATTTGACGTTTTCGAATCCAGTTTCTTTCATCATTTTCTCGTAATGTTTCGTGGTACCAAAGTGAACGTATGTTTTTGTCAACCATTTCCAAGGATGCTCTTTCTGTTTACAAATTATTCTTGCATAGGAACCAACCCATACTCTCATGTAAAGATAGCCGAGCAAGCCATGTATTCTGTTTATTTTTGCAGGGTCTACAATGACTATTTTTCCACCTGGCTTTAGTACTCGTAGTACTTCTGACAGTCCTTTGGGTTTGTCATACCAGTCCCTAAATGAGAACAAGGTACAAACCGCATCAAATGAGCAATCTTCGAACGGTAGAGATTCAGCAGTCCCTTCAACAAATGTTGCTTTTGAGTAGCCCCTAGAAAGTCGTTTTTCGTTTACTCTTGGTTCTGCAACAGATAGCATAGCAGGTATAGGGTCGAGGCATGTGAGGTCTCTTCCTTCGAGATTTTCTGCAAAAGATCCCGGCCCACACCCTATTTCCAAGATTTTTCCTTGTTCAGGTAATCTTTGTTGCACCATTTTTCTCCATCTTTGATCTTGCCCAAACGTTGCAAATCGATTGATTCGGTCGTATACGGGGATAGTCGCCTCAAGATTAGACTGGAGAGTCACCCAGTCACTCTCTCCTATCGAGGTGTGGTCCACATGTTCCCCAGATATTGGGTAGATATGAGTTTTTGTTGTGACTTTCTGAAATCATTTCTCAACGGTCAATATGATAAGCCCATCTTTATTGGGCGGGAGCAAGGTGATTCACTTTGGGAAGAGACGACATCCTTCGTGCTATCAAAGAAGCCGAGGCTTCTGCTGAAAAAACAATCCTTGATGCTAAGGAAAAAGCATCCAAAATTCTTTCTGATGCTCGCTCTGCGGCAAGTGAGTCTGTTAATGCTGGACGTCGCGAAACTGAAGCATCCGCACAAAGTAATCTTCAGTCTGCACGTGAGGCAGCCTCTGGAGAAGCAGCCAAAGTAAAGAAATCCGGTGCAAGCGCCCTAGCAGATGTACATTCAAGTGCTGAATCAAACAGAGATACAGCAATTTCGCTTGTATTAGACGCCATTCGAAATTAGGTGAATTTACATGGTTGGAGAAATGACAAACCGGCCCATGGCGCGCATTATTGCCGCAGGTCTAAAGTCCAATCTTGACCATGTTATGCATAGATTAGTATCGCTCAATGCGATCGACATTATTGACTTTGATGGAGAGGATGAAGAAGGATTAGAGTTGGGCTCTCCGCGTGAAGATCATGAAGTAATCGCAAAACAATTGACTACTTATCGCAGCGTGTTAAACTGGGTAAGTCCAGAAAGGCCGGAGGGCAAAGAATCGGAGTCTTTAGTCAGAGAATGGCTTTCCACTTCACTTGGCGATGCTGTAGAAGATATAGCAACCAAAATAGAAAGAATCGAAGACGTAAAATCGCTGATTAACTCTTCAAAAGAGCGGATACAGTCCTTGGAAGATTTTTCTGCCTTGGGAGTCGATTTAGACCTCCTAGAAGGATATCGCTCTGCTGTCTCCCTAATTGGACGACTTTCATCAAAGAGTTCGATTAGAGTAGCCCTAAAGGAATCTGGAGTTGATGGTTTTGTTGCGGAAGCGAAAACTAATGGGGGCCGTTTATGCTTGGTAGTAGTAAGAAACGAAGATTCTGAATCAGCGTCTAAAGCTTTAGATTCTTTAGGGTTTACCGCAATCCAACCACCTTCAGGAGAAGGCCCGCCCTCGTCCGAATTATCCTCGGAGAATAAGAATCTAGACTCTCTCTTGAAAGAGAAAAAGAGTTTAGAAAATGCTCTAGAGGAATGGGAGTCGCTCAATGGTTCACAATTTCTCTGTGGATTAGAACTTCTCGAGAGAGATTTTGTCGAGTCTACTGCTCCAACAAAGATCGCAGTTAGTAAGAATGCATTCGTCATAGATGGATGGGTTGTTGCAGATAGAGTTGAAGAAGTTAAGAACTCTATCGAGGCATATTGTAGTCACATAGATGTGAACACCGACGTAGCCCCGAAACATCACGGATTACATGGTCACCATGATGATACCGATTCCCCTAGTCCTCCAATCGCCTTTGGAGACCATGGCCTCTCTAAACCGATGGAATTGTTAACAGACGCTGTAGGTCGTTCTGATTACGGTAAAATTGACCCTACCGTATTCATGCTTTTCACCTATCCATTATTTTTCGGCTTGATGTTAGGTGATATGTTGTATGGTTTGATGACACTTGGTCTGGGTGGCCTAGTGTATATGAAAACTAAGGACTCTGGAAACGAATTAGGCATCCTCGGAGCTAAACTTCTTTCTTACATTGGAGTCTCTACCATTCTTTTCGGATACATATACGGAGAATTTGCAGGCTTTGAGATACTTCCGCACTGGCATTGTGATGCTGCTTTACATGCTGCTGGGGCCTCTTACGGTTCCAATTGTCATTGGGTATTTACTGATGGAGTTCCCTCGTGGGCATCTTCTTTGTCTGTAATGTACCCATATGGCGGAGAATTCTCTAATCATCACAATCTGTTTGAGGCGAACCTCCCCATGGGGGTTGTATTAGCATTCCCGTTCCACAGGGTAACAGGAAATCTGACAGATTTAATCCTCCTCACAATTTATTTGGGTGTTGTCCACTTGATGATAGCCTTTGTTTTAGGTGCAATAGATGAGGTCAGGCACGGACATGGGTGGTCGGGAGCCCTCTTTGGAAAGGTATCTTGGATGTTAGTTCTAGGAGGAGGCTTCTTTTTCTCATACGCTTACCTTATTCTTCAGGGAAGTCCCTCACCAGGATACGAGGCATTACTGTCAGATATTCAAATGGGAGGAGCTATTGCAGCACTAATCGGTGTGATCCTCATTATCGTCCATCTAACTCACGAAAACGTTCCTTTGCCGGTTGCACTTATTCTCGGTCCTATTGAAGCTATTGGGATGTTACCTACCACTCTTTCTTATGTTAGACTGTTTGCTGTAGGTATCGTTGGAGTGAAGATTGCTGAAGCAGGTAATGGTTTACTATATCCAATGATAGTAGAAGGATTTTCTACAGGTGGATCAGTTCTAGTTGCTATAGTAGCTCTGCTAGGGTGGTTTTCTGTTCAGATTTTCGCATGGGTTCTTGGGGTATTCAGCCCTAATATTCATGCAGCTAGGCTCCACTTTGTTGAGTGGATGCGTCAATTCTATACCGCGTCAGGGAGGGCTTTTGCGCCTCTCGGAGGCAGGTCCCAATTCGTGGAGGTGGATTCGGGGAAATAATGACATTCCCGCGTGTTTTCGCGCAGGACAACAACAACGGAGGAAGAAGAAATGAACCCAAAGATGAGAATGAAAGTATTGAGAATGATGATTGTTCTGTTAGCCATTGTTGGCATAACAGACGTAGTGGCAGCAACCGGTGCAGCGGCAGCGGAAGCGGGCGCCGGCTACGCATGGGGTATGCCCCTTGCAGCTGGAATTGCCCTCGGCCTCACTGGTATAGGCACAGGTATGAGCCAAGGCCAGATTGGCGCAGCAGCTGTTGGAATGGTTGCAGAAGATGGAGACAAGTTCGTAACTGGTCTAATCTTCACTGCTCTACCTGAGACCATCGTATTGTTCGGTTTCCTTGCAATGTTCCTAATGTGAACATTCGGAAGACGAACAATAAATTCACATTTGTGAGGATTGTACTATGAGTTTAGAGAAACTTGCTAAGGATATTGCAGCGGAAGCCGCAAAAGAAGCTGAAGCCATTATTTCTGAAGCAAAAGCTCAAGCGGCTAATATTGCATCAGAAGCAGAGAATCAAATAGACGCACATGCGACTACTACTCTTTCGGGCTCCGATCTTGAAGCCGCTCAGATAGCAAAGGAATCAGTAGCCAGTGCTAGACAGATGAATCAGAAAGATGTTTTAATCGCTCGAAGAGAAGAGATAGATATTACATTGGAAGCAATTCGTAGTAAGCTTGGTGATCCCAAGTTAACAAAAAGGTCTGCTTTGTTAGATTCGATGCTAAAAGAAGCAAAGTCAGAAAGTTCAGGAAAAATGACATTGTTACCTGCCTCAATTGACAAAGTTGCTTTAGAACAGAAGTCTAGTGGTTACAAAATAGGTGACGAGATTGATGCGCTCGGCGGTTTTATCCTTGTAGCAGAAGATGAAAGCATAAGACTGGATTACACGTTTGATAATCGCCTTGAAGAAGTCTGGACGGACTCCTTAGGTGATGTAACTAGAACATTATTTGGTGAATGAGGAGAGATTTCAATGTGGGTTGGACGTGCGAATTGGGCAAATGCAGCTGCCAGGGCACGTTCACGTAGATCTCGTTTACTTGACAGAACTAGGATCAGACAATTGTTGAAACTAGAACCGGACAGTATTGCAAATACAATCGGTGATGCAGGGTATCGCCCAGATATGGATCTATACGGTCACAGACTGAGTGGACCAGAACTCGTTGAAGCTGCTTTGAGTCACAATCTAGACAGAGAAGTGCATGAAGTAGAAGCTTTCTGTAATGGCGAACTTGCAGATATTGTTGATGTTTGGGCCTTGAAAGTTGATTTCAATAAAGCCAAAGCCGTTCTTCGTGCAGTGAAAAGTGGAGCAGANAGTTCTCGAGTAGGTAAAGGTGCTCTACCAGCAGAAAATCCTCATAATAATCCATGGATATCAATCGTNGAATCATCATCCGANTTAGCNGAAGCGGCTCATGCGATAGGTAAGATGAAATTAGGAACTAAAATTTTCTCCGAAGTTCCCCCTGAGTCTGGCCTAGCTGAATATGAAGATGCATTAGACAGAGCATATTATCGTCAGGCGCTAAAATCCATTCCTTCGCATGGCCCTCATGCGTGTCTAAAAAGATACTTCAAAATGGAAATTGCTCATCGTGATATTTTGAATATTATGAGAGCGATGCGCCAAGGTCTGTCTATCGANAAGAGATCGCAAATATTTGTCCCAGGTAGNGGCCTATCCAAAGCCACTGAAAAAGGCCTTCTTGCTGCTCAAAAAAGTGAAGATATTCTTGTGGCACTTCGCAAAACACCTAGTTTCGATGATGAAGGTCTTGAGGCAGCATTGAATTTNGTAGATTCAGGGATTTCGCTAGATCCAGTGGTAAATCTATTTCATCACAAGAGAAGCGATCTNTTACTTCGTTTCTCTCATCTTAATCCCATTTCTGCAGTTCCTGTTGTCTATTACATAGAGAGGAAAATTCTCGAAGTTGAAAACCTACGCTTGCTTGTGCGCGGCAAAGCAGCAGGTTTGCCTGAAGGCATTATTGAAGCGCATTTGACAATATAGGAGGAGGTAGAAAATGGAAATAGCTGTTGTTGGGAATCCTGAGTTTACACTTGGTTTCCAATTAGCAGGTATTACTCATCTCCATAATCCAACAACAATAGAAGACTTAGCGGCAACTTGCCGTGAATTGATGTCGGATAGTGATATCGGTATCGTTGTATTAGATTCCCGCGACCTNGGTCGTTTACCAGAGCGTGTACGCGATCAGGTTAACCTGAGCATTACGCCCACGTTCCTTGGTATTGGTACTGAGGAGGATAACACCTTGCGGGAGTCCATTAGAAAGGCACTTGGTGTCGATTTATGGAAGTAAAAAACAAAGGAAAGTGAAAGACATGAGCAATAATGAAGGCGTCATATATCGAATTTCAGGACCGGTCGTTACCGCGACAGGTATTGATGCAAGAATGTACGAAGTGGTCCGTGTAGGCCACGAGAAACTAATGGGTGAAGTAATTGAGATTCACGGCGAACAATCTGTGATTCANGTTTACGAAGACACNTCAGGAATTCGTCCGGGNGAGCCTGTGTTNAGTACCGGTCAGACACTTTCTGTCCAACTAGGNCCCGGGCTTCTAACACAGATCTACGATGGNATCCAAAGACCNCTNCAGACTTTGGAAGAAGTAATGGGTGTTTTCATTACTCGTGGAGTGGATGCAGATGGTTTAGATTTAGAAAAGAAATGGGCTTTTGAGTCTACTGCTTCCGTAGGGGACGAAGTTTTCGGAGGCCAAGTAATCGGTACAGTTCAAGAGACTGACACAATTACCCACAAAATCATGGTCCCTCCTAAGGCTTCAGGTAAAATCAAGAAGATAGAATCTGGCGAGTTTAATGTAACAGAGACTGTTTGTACACTTGATGATGGTACTGAAATTCAAATGATGCAGGAATGGCCTGTACGTCATCCGCGGCCATTTAATCAGAAATATGCTCCTGATACACCATTGGTTACCGGTATGCGAATACTCGATTTCCTCTTCCCATTAGCGAAAGGAGGAGCTGCTGGTATTCCAGGTCCTTTTGGTTCAGGAAAAACTGTTACTCAACAATCTCTCGCTAAATATTCAGATGCTCAAATTGTAGTTTACATTGGATGTGGAGAACGTGGTAATGAAATGACAGAAGTATTAGATGAATTCCCNCATCTNATTGACCCTAACACCGGTAAACCGTTGATGAATCGAACCGTGATGATTGCAAACACTTCCAATATGCCTGTTGCTGCTCGAGAAGCATCCGTATATACAGGAATCACTATNGCNGAATATTTCCGTGANCAAGGTTATGATGTTGCTCTCATGGCNGATTCAACCAGCCGTTGGGCAGAAGCAATGCGTGAAATTTCAAGTCGTCTTGAAGAAATGCCCGGTGAAGAAGGATATCCTGCTTACCTATCTAGTAGATTAGCAGAATTCTACGAAAGAGCGGGACGTGTAGAGACATTGAACGGAGATGATGGTTCTGTTACTGTAATCGGAGCNGTATCTCCNCCCGGTGGTGACATTTCAGAACCTGTTAGTCAAGGTACNTTGCGNATTGTGAAGGTTTTCTGGGGTCTCGATGCAGGTCTTGCTAGACAAAGACACTTCCCTGCGATTAATTGGCTGAATTCTTATTCATTGTATCCTCAGAGTTTAAATCAATGGTTTAGGGACAATATNGCCAGTGATTTTCCTGAAGTACGGACTGAAATTAGTGCTCTTCTNAAGGTNGAAGCAGAATTGCAAGAAATCGTACAACTAGTAGGTTCAGATGCGTTGCCTATGGATCAGCAATTAACTCTCGAAGTTGCACGTATGATTCGCGTATACTTCNTACAACAGAACGGATTCGATCCTGTTGATGCTTACAGTGGGGTTGANCANCAATATGCAATGGCTCGTGCAATACTTACTTTCCAAGAAGAAGCGAAGAAAGCAATGGCAGCAGGAGCAGTTTTAGAAGACGTAGTGAATGTTCCAGCACGTATCGAATTAATGCGTGCTAGATTTGCAGAAGGTTACCTTGAGAAGATTGAGGGACTAGTTGAAGAAATGGTTAGCCAGATTGGCAATTCCGTGGAGGCCCAGTAGGGAGGGATGAAAAATGACAAGTAAAGAATACAAGACAATTACTGATATCAAGGGACCTTTGGTGTTCCTAGAGAAGACTGAACCTGTAGCTTACGGAGAAATTGTAACAATTCGTTTGTCAGATGGTTCCACAAAAAACGGTCAAGTTCTGGATACATCTGATGATATGGTGGTCGTTCAAGTCTTTGAAGGAACTGAAGGNATCGATAGGAAAGCAGGAGTTAAATTTCTTGGAGATGTGTTTAAGTTACCTGTAAGTAAAGGTTTAGTTGGACGCATTTTAGACGGTGCAGGTCGCCCTAGGGATGGTGGACCAGATATTGTTGCTGACGGAAAAGCAGATATTATCGGTGCTGCTATCAANCCTTATTCGCGTCAATCTCCTCATGATTTTATTCAGACNGGAGTAAGCGCAATTGATTGTTGTACTACTTTAGTGAGAGGACANAAACTTCCTATCTTTAGTGCNTCTGGACTTCCNCANAACGATATTGCATTACAAATTGCTCGTCAGGCTAAATTGAAAGACAGCGATGAAGAATTTATCGTAGTATTTTGTGCNATGGGGATTACTGCTGAGGAATACAATTTCTTCCGAGCAGATTTGGAACGAACTGGTGCTCTAGAAAATGCTGCTTTGTTCGTTAATCTAGCAGACGACCCAGCAGTTGAACGCTTGATTACACCTCGTCTTGCTTTGACAGCAGCGGAATATCTTGCCTTTGAACATGACTATCACGTACTGGTTATCTACACAGATATGACGAATTATTGCGATTCACTCCGTCAGATTGGTGCAGCACGTGAAGAAGTTCCAGGTCGAAGAGGTTACCCTGGATACATGTATACTGACTTAGCAATGCTTTACGAGAGAGCAGGAATTGTAAAAGGAAAGAAGGGAAGTATTACTCAATTCCCAATCTTAACCATGCCTGGTGACGATATCACTCATCCAATTCCTGATCTTTCAGGATATATCACCGAAGGCCAAATTGTAATTTCCCGTGAATTACATCAAGCAGGAATCTATCCACCGATTAACGTTCTTCCATCTCTTTCTAGACTGATGGGTGGATGTATTGGTGAAGAAACTACCCGTGATGACCACAAAAAAATCAGTGATCAGATGTATGCCGCATATGCGCAAGGCCGTGAACTTCGTGGTCTTGTAGCAATTGTTGGTGAGGATGCTTTGAATGAAAGAGATTTACAATATCTAAAGTTCTCAGATATATTTGAAGATAAATTCGTAAGACAGGGTAGGGATGAGGATCGGACTATCGATGGAACACTAGATCTCTGTTGGGAATTATTAGCAAATATTGACACCAAGTATCTAGAAAGATTGGATGATGAACTTATTTCGAAGTATCACCCAAATGAAAAGAAAGAATGAATTTATTGAAAGAAAAATAGGAAGGTGATTTACTATGGCGTTAGATATCAAGCCTACCCGGAGTGAACTCATCAACTTGAAACGTNGAATCAAACAAACACAGAACGGATATAAACTCCTGAAAATGAAGAGAGATGGTCTTTTCCATGAATTTAGAACCCTACTTTCTGAAATGATTTCAGCACGCGAAGAACTTGTTCAGACATTTAGAGAGGCAAAACAAGGAATTGATTTAGCAAGTGCTATTGAAGGTGGACTCGAGGTTCAGAGTGCTGCAATCGCTATCTCAAATCACCCTGAGGTTATGGTTGAAAGACGTAATATCATGGGTGTCGTTGTTCCTAGCGTATCTGGTGAAAATCTTTCTTCTACTATGGATGAAAGAGGAATGGGATTAGTTGGTGGTTCTCCATATATCGATGAAGCTGCTGATGGTTATTCTGCTTTAATTGAGAAGATCGTCAAAGCTTCAGAAATGGAAGCAACTCTCAAGCGCCTTCTTGAAGAGATTGAGGCAACAAAAAGAAGAGTGAATGCACTTGAGTTCGTCGTAATTCCACAAATGGAGGAAGCCAAATCATTCATCCAACTTAGGTTAGAAGAGATGGAGAGAGAGGAGACATTTAGACTAAAGCGATTTAAGAATAAGTGACCACTCAATTTTACTATTCTTGATTTTCCTTACGTGTTAACATAATTACATATCCAACTAGTTAGACGCTCAACTGGTGGATGTGTTGGGGGAACCAGATGTGCCGGCACTCCGTTTGGAAAGAAAAGCTTGGAATCAACGTGATTTTCTTGAGCAATTAACTGAAGAACATTTCGTGATAATTTCTGAAATAAATGAGCCCCAATATGGATTTGCATGGATGGTTGATGCAGTATATTCCGATGATAATGTAGCAATTAGTCTTGAAGAACTGCGGTTAAAATTAGCTCCTTTGGGGTGGGTTCCTAATCTCGAAGACGATGAGCCATATATTCTGGAAATATCTCCTATTCGTGTAAGAAATGCAGTCATCCGGAATGGTACTCAGGTATTCCTGTGGCTCCTTTCTTTTATTTTCTTAACAATAATTGGTGCGGGTTGGATTGGAAGAGTAAATTCTTCTATCGATTCTAGTTCCTTCGAGGCTTTGAGGATTGGTGGAATTGAATATGCCTTGCCAGTAATGGGTACAATTGCTTTAGCAAGTTTTCTTCGAAGATTAGTGGCTAATTCTTATGGGGTGAAGGTAGATCACCTCCTGCCGATTAGTATACCATTTCCTATAAGTGGATTAAGTCCGATTTGGCCGTTTGGATTAATTGGAATTCTCCAACTTCGTCGTATCGATGAAATTCAGTTCCCGAATCGAATTAGTTTGGCTTATGTTTCTCTAGTTTTACCATTTACATTGATTTTTTCAGGAATAGGTTTTGCGTTGGCGGGTTTACATTTTACTCCTACTAATCCTCTTCCGATTGAAGAAATCCCATTTGTTTTAGATTTGAATTGGTTTACAGAACTAATTGGCTCATTGTTAATTGGAGAATCAATTATTTTCAGAACTCAATGGGCATCTCCCATGCTGTTAGCAGGACATGGAATGACGATTGTAGGATTTATTTTGTTACTTCCAATTCCTAATTTCCCAGGAGATCATCTGTACACTGCCATTCGAGGTGCGGCCAAGTGGGCAACAGAAACTTCTGAGCAAGCTCAACTTCTTCTATTNACTGTTGTTATTGCACTTTTGGTAAATTTACAGGGGCAATATTGGTTATGGATAGCCATAGGAAGTTTAGCGATTTGGAGACGCTTTCAAAGTGATTCAATACCAGTTCCTTTGGTAATTAATGATACAGATATTGCTAACTCATCTATGCCTTCTTGGATTACACCTGTTGCAGTAGTAATGCTAATTATTGCCTTGCCTACTTACGATGTAAATTATTCAATAGAAGATTGGGATGAGGATTTAGATATAGAAGAATGGATTGTGAATCACGATATTTTGTTTGGTAACAATTCAACTCTAGAGTATCCTCTCATACCTAAGGGTGTATTAGATAGTTCAGGAAGTATTCATCTTTCTCCTTCTGGAGTTATTGAAGGATGGGTCATCGAAATAATGTGTCCCGGTGAGGATAATTTCTCTGGATTAGATTGTAATTATTCTGATATTTCTCAACGTTCTCCTGGAAAGCTGTTGATTAAACTAGAACCTCCCTCTGATTCAATAACAGGAATCATTCAATTGAATTTTGAACTACATAGTACTTCAAGCGGAATTACATTCTATCATCAAACCACTGTAAATGTCTTAGGTTCGGTTAGAATATTGGGTGAAGGATGGTATTCCAACGAAGAGAATCATTGTGTAGAAATGGTAGTTGGACTAGAATCATTACCTGCAAACATAACCTTGNACGATCCNATGTGGACAATAGTAGGAGGAGAAACTCATGNCGTAGATGATCCTATGAATATTACAACNGAATCCCCTGANATAGTATGCGTAGAGCCGATGGAAGGTGCAATTCAATTAGCTCAAACATCATTAGATGGTAGAATAAGTGGGCCTGTAATCAATTATCAGTCTGATGATGGTTCTTCTTTTATGTTGACTGCGAGTTTGTTGGATGTTAATCGAACAGCCATTTCGATAGAAGATGGTTTTGAATTTAGTAATTCAAATCCATTTGATGCTGAGGCCTTGGGGTGGCATGTGAATCAGTCTAGCCCTTGNCCAGAATTNGTCACTGTAGAATTATCTGAGAATAGTAACCAAACCTTCGATGAGAACTTCAATGGTTCCCAAATTATNCATATTTCTGATGATACNATAAACGGAAGAATTACTATTCCTGATTTTGGTATATTGACGGTATGTGATGGATCTCTTCGCTTTATCTATCAAATGATAAGCGGACCAAGTATATTGATTAATGGAGAAATGTTAGTTTTAGATTCAAAAATAAATGATCAATCCGTCAACCTTTCTAACGTAGGCACAGAACCAGTTTCATTAATTCCCGTAATCCATTCTTCTATTTCTTTAGATTCTGTTTGGAATATCACATTCCCCTCAGAAATAGATGCAAATAGNTCGTTTTCTTTTGATTCATCGGGTGCCAATATCACAGGTGGGTTTACAGCAATATGGTTTGAATCTTCATCACTTGGTCTTGAGATTCACCTTGCTGCAATGTGTTATCCTGGAATAGAATGTACTGTAGGTGGTTGATTGCGGGTAGGTATATTTGGTACTGGAGCAATAGGTTGTTTACTTGTTTTTAACTTAGCAAGAACTGGAAATAAGCCATTTATATATTCGAGAGGAGAATCATTATTGGCCATTCAAGAGAGAGGAATAATTGTTCATTCTCAAGATTCTNTTCATGTATTAACTCCAATTGAATATTCTATTCTTGATTCAGAACAAACTTTGGACATTGCAATTATTTGTTGTAAACAAAATTCGGTATCTGAATTAGTAATGATAGCCGAGAAACAATTAGCAAGTGATGGTTTTGTAATTGCGATTCAAAATGGATTAGGTCACTTGAATAGAATTGCCTCAGTTGTTGGGAGGGGTAGAGTAATTGGGGCATCTGTTACCCATGGTTCTAACAGAATAGGGCCTGTCGAAATTCGACTTGGAGGAGAAGGGAAGATAGTCATCGGTCCATTAGATCCGGAGAAATTTTCTGTTAGACCTGGGCTTTATGAAGAAATGATTGAAATGTTAGATGAGGCTAAACTGTATCCAGATGCTGTGGCAGATATTCTGCCCTCAATATGGGAAAAGTTGTTACTTAATCTTGCAATCAACCCTATTTCAGCTATTTGTGGTGTTAGAAATGGAGTTCTTCTCTCTTCTCCGCTCAATGAATTGGCAACTTCAGTGATGAGGGAGGGTGCAATTGTAGCAGAATATGAAGGAATAAATATTGATTTTGAAAAATTAGAAGATTCTTTGAATCAAGTATTGCAAGCAACTGCTGACAATCGTTGCAGTATGCTACAAGATGTAATGCATGGAGTTCCTACCGAAGTTGACTGGATATGCGGTGCTATTGTGGAAAAGGCAGAAGTTCATGGTATTCCTGTCCCAGTGACTCAAACACTATGGAATTTAGTTCATGGTTTGTCAATGTGATTTTGATCTAAATTGTAGTGTAAACCAATATTTTCTTTTCTCGCTATGGCTGCATCAACGACTAACGAAGAAACAATAGACATATTTCTGAGTTCTACTAATTTTCTTGTTGGTTTAGAACGTCTCCAAATTCTATCAATTTCTTCTGCAATGTGGAGAATTTTTCGCTTTGCTCTCTGCAATCTTTCATCTCTTCTAACAAGTCCCACATCGTCAGACATTATACTCTGTAATGCTTCTCGATCTGCCTTCAGTGATACATGCTCTGTCAAATTATCAAGGCCCTTTGCTCTCCAAAGTGGAACTTCAGTTTCATTTTCTTTNTTTTTTGAAGTTTCTTCTAGAGCACTTGTCAATGCTCGATGAGTCATTACAATTGCTTCTAGCAGGCTATTTGATGCCAATCGATTGGCTCCATGGAGTCCAGTACATGCAACTTCCCCAACAGCAAAAATTCCATCATAGGAAGNTCCATCAAATGTCTTNCAATGACCCTTTTNATCTACTTCAATCCCACCAACAATATAATGTGCAGCAGGAGTAACAGGTATGGGGTCAGGTCCTAATTCTAAACCATGTTTGCTTAATCTTTCATTTATTGTTGGGAATCTTTTTTTCAGATCTTCTGCATTCAGATGTTCAGTGACAAGAACTACATGTCTATCTCCAGTTTTTTTGAGAACAAGATCTGTAGCTCTGGCAACAATATCTCTAGTGGCTAAAGATCCTCTCGAGTCAATAGATTTCATATATGAAAAATGCTCTGGTTTTTTCTTTGATTTTCTATACTCTTGTAATCCTTCTAAGGTCATTAAAATCGCTCCAGAGCCTCGGAGTGCTTCTGTAATTAGGAATGGTTCTTCCCCTGGCATTGCTAACGCTGTTGGATGAAATTGAATAAATTCCATATGTGTAGTTTTCACAGAAGCTCGATGCGCCATTGCGATACCATCTCCAGTGGCAACAGATGGATTGGTTGTTTCTCTCCATAATTTCCCTGCTCCTCCTGTTGCGAGGATTAACGCTTTGCACACAATTGAATGTACCACTCCTTCGGGGTCTAAGCACCATATTCCTCTGATTCCCTCTTGTGGAGAATTTTGTTTTTCTAAAATTAAATCTACAGCCATCCATCCTTCTAAGATGACTACGTTTTCTTGATGTAATCGATTAATCAGAGTGCTTTCAATTGCTGCTCCAGTTCTATCTTTGACATGAAGAATTCTTTTCTCTTGGTGTCCTCCCTCTTTAACTAAGTCAAAAGATCCGTCTGAAGATCGGTCAAATTCCACTCCTTCATCAATTAAGGATTGTATTCGTTCTGCTGCTTCTAGTACAACACTTCTGACGATATCTTCGTCACATAAACCATCTCCTGCATCTATTGTATCTTGGATATGTTTCTCAATTGATTGATAATTTGTCGTATCTAATACTCCTGCAATCCCTCCTTGAGCCCAATTTGTTGATGAGTCTTCTAGTTGTTTTTTAGTAACTAGAGCGACATTTCTGCCTTCTCTCGCTAGGCCTACGGCCATGGTCAGCCCTGCGATTCCTGAGCCGACTACAACGGCATCAAACTCTATCACTCTCTGCACCATGTAGTGCCGTACTGGCATTCTCGCATAAGACTCTTGCAAAGGTGTCCTTTTTTGGCGATAGCGTGAATAGCCTCATCTTTGCATCATGGCGTGTGTCCAAGGCATCTAGGTTGGTTCTCGCCGTTTTTGGGTGTTTTCTCATATTCATGGTAATTTACAATGTAGAATTTGGATTATGGTCCCATCATGATGAATACAATCAGAAGGTAGANCTCATCGGTTTGGCTACTTTTTCATGTACTGAAGCAGAAGTTCTTGCTCAACTTAATGGAACTGATGATAGTCAAAATGTAACTTTTGGACAATCTCCTTGTTTGCATCCATTAGGAAATTATGCTCTTCCAGACCTGCTAGTCGGAGGACTAGGGGCAACGTTAGCATTCTTTGGCTTGTCTTCTGTCTTTAACCTTAGATTAAGTTCCAAAGGTCGCTCCAGGAGAAAATCTTGGGGTTTAATGATTGGTGGAGCGATATTAGCCGTTTTTGGAGTTATGGATATTCTCGGTATTTCTAATTCTAGCGGTTCAAGCATTGAATGGGAAACAATCATAGGTGTCCCCTCTTTAATCGTTAATTCGGTTTTGATTATCATTGGTATTGTTTTATTTCGTAAAGGTTCAACCGCCCATACACAAATTCTTACCAAAGGTTCGTCGAGTGGAATCAGTTACCGCGGGAAGATGGAATTGGAAGGTACAGATATGAGTGTAGGGCAAATGCGTAGAATATTGGGGTTAGATATTTTGGAAGATGTATTTCAATTGGGGTCTTCTGATGAGTTTGAAGAAAAAGTTGGACGTGTGTGTCATTATTGTAGTGGCTCTGGATGCTCAGAATGTGATTCTACAGGTTCAATATGATTCGGCGTTGGTAAGCAGTGCTTCAAAACGGATGTAATTACAATCTCTGACCGTGTTGATTTAAGTGTCCTCAGGTTTGCTGTAAGTTATCGAGGTGCTCGATTATGGATGGGATTACGAGGTGGAACGATGCATCTAAAAAGAATTGAACTCGAAAATTTCAAATCTTTCATGGGTGAATTAGTGATAGATTTAGAAGAAGGATTTACTGCAATAACAGGTCCTAATGGTTCGGGAAAATCGAATAGCGGNGACGCAATACAGTTTGTTTTAGGTACACGTTCTACGAAGTCTCTTCGTGCTCAAAATGTAAAGGAATTAATATTCAATGGGGGGAGCAGAAGTAAGCCTGCAAAATCTTGTATGGTTACTCTGATTTTCGATAATCCCTCAAATGATTCTGGAGAAAGACGTTTGAAGGTTGATGCGGAGGAAGTATGCTTTACTCGTGCAGTCAAAATCAATTCAAAAGGAGCAGCAGTTTCTTCGTATAGGCTAAATGACCGTCCCTCATCCAGCACGGAATTTAGGAGATTATTGATTGAGGCAGGAGCAAGAGGAGATGGTTACAATATTGTTCTACAAGGTGATGTCGCTAGTCTCTCTACGATGACTCCCTTAGAAAGAAGAAGAGTGCTAGAAGATGTTGCAGGAGTAACACAATACGATGAAGAGTTGAGAAANGCAGATCGTCAAAGGAAACAAGTTGAATCNCAATTAGAAATGGTCGATGTGTTTGAAAAACAACAAATTGATCGTATTGAAAGTCTAGAAAAAGAGAGAGAAAAGGCATTGAAATACCGGGATTTAATCCAGGAACTCGAAGAATCCAAGTCTTTGTTGATGCAATCAAAACATAGAGCTCAATTTGAAGAAATTCGAATGTTAGGCGAAGAGAGAACACGTTACATTTCTTCTTCCGAAGAACTCAAAGATTCGTGCGANTCCTCGGAACTTAGAGTTCAATTTCTGGATGACGAGATAGTCCGAATCCAAAAAGAAATGAACGCTTTACTTGGTTCTTCTGAACGTGGCACTCTAGATCGAATCAGGCGTCTTGAGATTGACATAGAAGCAGCAGCAGATAAAGTCCTTGAATTGAATAATTCATCAGAAAGAGCATTAGTCGAGGCTAAAACCTTAGAGAAGGAAATTAGTCAAGCAAAGGAATCTATATTGAAACATCTGTCGTCAATAGAAGATGCTGAAAATCGTTTGACAAATGCTAAGCTAGATATGGAGAAGGCAAAAACAGACGAATTAGATGCAAGGAAAGCCATGGAACAAGGTGATAAGGCAACAATGGACCTGAATCGAGCATATGGAAAGGCAGTAAATGAGGCTACTAAACTATCAGACAGTCTTCAAGTTCAAACATTACAAACAGAGAGGGCACGTCAGTCTGCAGATATTGTTCATGGACAAGTTGCAGAATTACAAGATTCTCACAGAGATGCAGAGATGGAAGTTTCCGATTTAGAGATGGAATTAGACGATTTCGCAGGGGTAGATTCTGGCGAAGAGCGTACAAAATTAGGCCAAGAATTAATCCGCTTACAAAAAGCAGAAACAACTCTGCGTCAAGAAGAGATAGATGCTAAAAATGCTAGAAATGATGCTGAAAGACAACTTATTCGTGTCCGCCAAGAGATGGAACAAAAGTCTGGTAGGTCTTCTCATCAAGCTCAGGCAGTTAAGGCAATATGTGGGATGAGGGACTCTGGAGAAATTGATGGAATTTTAGGGCCATTAAATGAATTGTGTGTCCCTAAGGACGATTCACATGCATTGGCTCTATCTCATGCCTTAGGAGGAGGGATGAATCATATTGTTGTCAGAGATGATGAGGTTGCCTCAATGTGTATTCGTCGTCTAAAAGAGGGACGTCTTGGACGAGCAGTCTTCTTGCCACTCAATAAAATGCAGGTAAGACGTGCCGGAGGCCGTGCATTAATGGTCTCAAGACAAAATGGAGTAGTAGGTTTCGCAGCAGATCTTTTGGATTATAATTCGGAAATTGAAAATGCAGTTAGAACCGCAGTTAGAGATACATTGATTGTTCAGAATATGGATGTCGCTCGAGGAAATATGGGCGGTGTTCGTATGGTAACACTAGATGGCACAGTTTTCGAGGCATCCGGTGCAATGGTGGGAGGGGTTAGTCGGACTCCTTCTTCATCATTTGGTGGTGGCAAAGCCCTAGGTTTGTCCATTGTTGAAAAAGCGGCATCTGCCCTAGATTCTGCTGAGATTTTACACATGACAGTTCAATCCGCAGTACAAAAAAATCAAGAATCTCAACAAGAAATTAGAACTCGTATCAATTCTTTAACTCAAGAAGATGGCTCAATGCGTGCTAGAGAGATTAAAGGTGATTTAGAAAGAGCACGTTCTAGACTATCTGAAATAAAGAAGAGACTAAATGATGCGCAAATAGAATTGAAAAAGAAGGCAAAAGAAGTCGAAAATTCTGAAATTGCTTCTGCAAGAGCAGAAGCAGATCACCTTGCTGCTATTTCTAATAGAGACGAATTGATGGAAAGATTACGCTCCCAGACTCCTGAACATTTGTCTAAACGATTGAGAGATGCTCAGGAGGCCTTTACTGAAGCATCAAGAGTGTCAATTCAGGCTGAATCTTCCTTGTCAACAAGTAAAGAAAGACTCGATATAATTCAAGGAGAAGTACAAAAATTAGAGCGCAGAGAAGAAGAATCCCGTTCTATTGTTCAGGAAAATGAATCCCAAATTAAGGAATTAGAGTCCAAGAGGAAAGAATGGGGAGAAGAACTTGAAGGACTTCGAGAGATACATTCACAGGTAAGTGAAGAACAGAAAGAATTAGACGAGCAGAGAATGGAATTTGTTGAAGAACGTGCAACATTGCGTGCTAATCTTGAGGCAATGAATTCGAAACGAATAACAATGATGACAAGAATCACCGAGCTGAATTCAGAGATTGATAGAAAACACTCAGTCCTCAAAGAATTGTCCGTAGAAATGTCTCAAATGAATATCTCAATACCTGAAGAAGGAGATAGTATTCCTGCATTTACACAAATCGAATCAAAGGTTCGAGGATTAGAGAGAAGAATTAGCCAAATTGGAAATGTAAACCAACTTGCAATAGAACAATATGACGAAGCAGCAGCTAGAGTCGAACAACTTCGTCAAGATGCATCCTCATTAAGAGATAGACGAACACGCTTGATTGAAATTGCTGAACAACTTGAATCCGAACGTCGTTTAAGACTCACAGAAGTATTGAATCAAGTTGCAACTAATTTCTCAAGAGTCTACCAAATTCTTCAACCAGGAGGAAAGGGAGATCTAAAGCTTGAGAATCCAGATAATCCTTTCACAGGAGGTTTAGAAATGTGGGCTCAACCNCCTGGTAAGAGCAATAAAACTCGATTGAACCTTCTNTCAGGTGGTGAAAAATCAATGGCAGCATTGGCACTTATTTTTGCTATTCAAGATTTCGAACCNTCTCCGTTCTACTACTTCGATGAAGTCGATCAGAATCTAGATTCATTCAATGCTGAAAGTATTGCTAAATTATGTCGTCTAAGAAGTGGTCGTGCTCAATTTATCATGGTTACATTGAGAAAGGTAAGTCTCCAAATGGCAGATCATCATATTGGTGTTACACACGGTGGCGATGGATGTAGTCGATTAATTATGAATTTCGATAGAGATGCTGCTGTTGAGATGGGTGAGGCTGCGGAAGCGGAATTAGAGGCTCAAAAGAAGATTGCAGAAGAAAAAGAAAGCATGGTTGAGTTGCCAAACCCCCAGAATCGCCCTATGGTGCCAGAACCTTTGCCTAATCCGGAAAGTCTTGGAGGAATTAGGGAAGAAGAATCCTTGGAAGATGATTCCTCTACGTTGGAATTACTTGGAGATAGAGCGGCCGATACAAAGGAGGATTTGGATGAAAAATTGGATTGGGAAAATCGTCTTGAAGAAGCAGAGGCCGCTGAAAAATCAGTAGATACTTCNGANCAAATTATTGATAATGAGAATTTACTAAAGGAGTGAGGTGACTAAATGGATATCCTAGATTCTCACCATCTTCGCTCAGATATTGTAAATCGATTATTGGGTGGAGAAGAAGATGAAGCGACATCTCCATTCATCGATAGATTGGTAGAAATCGCTGAAATGGAAAATGGAGAACATCAGATGTTGGTAGATCCCATAGATAGGTCGATAGCACTTGTATTCCAGCTTTTTCAGACTGAATCTTTAGATCCATGGGATGTTGATCTTTCTACGTTCATTGATTTATTCAGTGAGAGAATTAAGACTGCTGAAAATATAGATTTGCCTAGTTGTGGGCGATTGATAAGAATGGCATGGTCGATTCTACATGCTCAAACATTTACTCTTATCGAACGCCATGAGCGTTGGGAAGAAGAATTATTGGAAGATGATTGGACTATGGATATTGGTTGGGAGAGTGAATTAAATGATGATGAGTATTCATTTTCTGTCAATGTTTTGACAGGTCAAGCAAAGGAGGTTTTGCCTAATTTGTTTGAAGGAAGGATTCGTAGAACTACTGAATCAAGACCTATTACCCTCTCTGAAATGCTATTCTCATTGAAAGGTGCTCATGAAGATGCTAGAGAAAGGCAACTTCGTGAACAGGCTAGAGTTCGTCATCAAGCTGAAGTTGCTGAGGCAATGGCCAATGTCTCGTCTAGGATACACAGAGAGAACCTTGAAGATGATATACGGCGTTGTTGGTCTGCAATGAGAGATATTGGTAGAAATGGTGCTCCAGTTGAATTAGAATCAATTCGTGAGCATTTGAAAGCTTTAGCCATAGAAGAGGGGGCAAGTCAGGATGAGGCAAGTATTGAGGGCGAAATTTCAGGATTTGTGGCATCTCTCTTTCTTACACATCGAGGTTTTGCGGAGATATGGCAGATGGGAGAGGCTTCAGAGGGCCGTATTTTCATCAAGGATAGGTGGCCTTCTTCATCATCGTATGACGACGCAAGACTCCAGATTGCCGAAGAACGAGGTATTTCCTTACTGGAGGTAGAGGCATGAGTGAGCCTGGGGCCGATGCAATTGTTGAAGCCTTACTCTTTTGCTCTGGTAGGTCTCTTAGTTGCTCAGAATTAGCATCCCAGTCATCTATGGGTGAAGAACAGATCGCTCAGTGTCTTGATAATCTCAGAGGACAATATAAGCGTAGAAGAGGAAATGCTCTTCAGATTGTAGAAGTAGGTGGGAGATGGTCTATGGAAGTAGATCCTCGCCTTTCATCATATTTGCCTTCTGAATTAAGGGGAGATATACCTGATAGATTACAACGAGCAGCAGCACTTATTGCTTATCATCAGCCTATGATGCAAAGTGATTTGGTTAATATGATGGGCCCTATTGCCTATGATTACGTTCGTTCTTTGGCTCGATTAGGGTTAGTAGATAGACGTAGAAAAGGGAATACACGACGTTTGCAAACTACTCGGTATTTTGCCGAACGTTTCCAATGTCCGCATACTGAGCCAAAAAAAGTCAAAGAATGGTTTAGGCAACAGGCCGAAGAAAATGGAATTTCGTCTCAAGCATTAGTTGATTCTATTCGAGAGTTAGATCCTCAGGTCGGCGATATGGATGTAATACCTGATTCTGATGGAACTGAAGAAGATATCGAAGATCAAGATTGATTGCGATATTGTTCTAATTTTGCATCTACCAAGGATTGGGTGATATTCCCACCTTCTTGGCGTACTGCATCTGCAACAACGTCTACTTCATCAGGTGTTGCTCCTGCACTCATCACCATGTTCCTCAAATGTAATCTCATATGTCCCTCTTGGATACCTTTTGTGGCAAGAGCTCTCATCGCTCCTAGGTTTTGCGCAAGTCCTGCACAAACCATTAGACCGGCTAATTCTTGTGCTGAATTTGATTTTGTTAATTCAAGATTTAATCGAGCTACAGGATGTATTTTAGAAGCTCCTCCTACTATCCCAACAGCAATAGGTACTTCGATAGATCCATTAATCCATCCTTCTTCATCAACCCACCATTTAGTCATGGATCGATATCTTCCAGTAATTGCAGCATAGGCATGAGCTCCCGCTTCAATGGCTCTCCAATCTTGTCCACATGCTAATCCTATTGGGGAAATTGCATTCATAATCCCTTTATTGTGTGTCGCTGCTCTCCATGGATCAGCATCTGCAAAATGGTATGCAAGTATTATATCATTGATTATTTCAGTACCTTCTGACGCATTTCCGTTAGAAGAGATTGCTTCAGGCGATAATTTTACCGAAGCCCTAGCAAGTCTTTTTGTTGCTAAATTAGAGAGAATTCTGAGTAAAACTCGACCTCCTGTAATAGTTTCTAACCATGGTGCTGCTCTTTCTGCCATTGTATTAACTGCATTTGCTCCCATNGCGTCCCTTGTATCTACGATTAGGTGTACTACCAACATCCTTTGAGATTCACTTTCGATTATCTTACATTCAATATCTTTACATCCGCCTCCCAAGCGAATCATTGTTGACTCAATATCATTGCATTTTTCCATTAATTCTTCTTTCTTTTCTTCAATAGATTGAATTGCGCTGTTAATATCTTCAATATCGAGTATTTGCAATTGACCAATCATTAGAGGTGGGTCAACATTAGTAGTGAATCCTCCACAGTTGTATGCTCTCTTTGCTATATTACTCGCTGCAGCAACAATACTTGACTCCTCCACACAGAACGGAATAAATTTTGATTCACCATCTATCAAGAAGTTCATTCCTATTCCTACGGGTAATGATAANTGCCCCACTACATTCTCAATCATTCTATTTGCTGTGTCTTGGTCTAACGATTCGGGATTGATCCAAGGGCGAAAATGCTTCGGACTAAGAGATAGAGCATTAGCTATTGTTTGGTGTCTTTCTTCTATTGAAAGTGAGTAGAATCCACTAATTCGACTATCCATTTATCTGCCCCATTCATATGATGCGTGGAGAGACTTGGATATGTCCCTTGTNATATTTCAAACCGGCTATAATCATATATTCTATCNCGAAAACGAACATTTTTGACGAATAGTGTCTAATGTAAAGTATCATGGAAGAAGACTGGAACGATCTGGCTCAGAGTGAAAAGGATGAGCCTAAATTACTAACTCAGATAATTCTAATCCTAGTTGTAGTACTTATGGTAATGGTATTCTTCTTGGGCATCTGATTAATCTAGTCCGTGTTTATATGATGTGGAGTTTACAAGATGGTGTCCTTCAATATTTATGATTACTGTAGGATGATTTAGTGGGTACGAATTATACGGTTTTTTTTGTAAAAAGAATTATTTCAGAGAGAAAAATTGCCTCATTAACGTATCTAACGCTTTGAATAAATGCGTTAATATGCGTTAACATTCGTTACTACATTTTTTATTATGTCCTCACAGGTGCATCTTTTTCTTTTTGGCTGGATTAGAAATACTTCAGAAAGTCAAAAAATATGTGTGAATTTGTGTGAATTGTTTATATCTAGAGTTTGATGGGACGTCAATGTCTGGTACTGAGTACTTACCTAGTGGTCCCTATGTACGTGGGAATCCATTTACTCAGATTCCTCTCGAGCATGAGAGTAAAACTCACTTGGTAGGTAGAGAATCAATTGTGACACCGATCGCTTCTCAAATGATAAATGGCACATCTGGCATTCATTTGATTGTAGGTGAACCAGGGTCTGGACGTACAAGTCTCTTGCAATGTCTCTCTGAAAATGGTACAAGGCACATCGGTTCAATTTGGCCAACTTCTGATCCTATATCTCGCTTCTTAGATGAGGCTTTAGTGGCATTTACCAAGGTATTCAAAGTGCCTCCTACTCCACATGCTGTTGCTAATGCGTTAACAAATCACCTCAATGGTCTTCAAGGACCTCTTCCTTTAATTGCATTTGATTATAATACGCCTAGTTCTGAAGAATTACAGATTCTAATCAATTCACTACTACCAGTTCTGAAAAGAATGCGTGCAATGGTAGTATTTGCTGTAACTCCCAAACAGATGTATGGTTGGGATAATTCTCTTCATGAATCGTTTGATAGAATACATTCTCTCAATGCACTTAATCAATCACAAATTCGCCAGTTAATCGATAACCGGATGGGAACCGTTTCTCATGAAACTATAGTTACTGATCCAATTGAATTAACTCAACTTGAATCATTTTCTAAAGGTAATCCAACTCTAATAATTCGTCAACTTAATCATTATCTTCGCTATCTTCAACATCCTGAGAAAGAAACATCTCCCGATTTTCTATCAATCGATGTATCTACTTTCCCTCAAATTTCGGAATCAGAGTCACCTCCTCGTGAAATGTTTTCTGCAATTCCTCAGTCTATACCTTCTCCTGAAGTTTCTCGTCCTATTTTTCCCCCTCCAAATCCTCCTTCTCCAGTAAAGCATGAGGATGAATATGATGCATGGCTTCAAGGTTCAAAAATAGAAACTGATCCTTCTGAAGAAACACAACCCCCTCAAAAAACATATTTTGAACCTATTGTAGACTCTCTAATGTTGGATGACGATGATTCTATGGAAAGTGGAGTAGGATGGGATGATGAGGGAGTTCATTTCGCATCACGTGGAGGTATTGACGATTTTGAAGGAGACCCATTGTATCTCGATATTGAAGATGAGCCCGAACAAATAGAGCCCTTTGCTGCTTGGGATAAGAGCGAAAATGGAAGGTCAGAAGAGTCTAATTCGTTACCTATAGTTTCTGAATCCCTCTCTGGTTCACAAGACTCCTTGGAAATGAATAATGAAACCGATCCGCCTTCATCTATCGAAGAAGATTTATCCATTCTTTATTCTCAAACCAATGATCAGATAGTAGACCCCCCCCCTACTCCAAAAAGAGGTGGTTTGTTCTCTGTTGCTGAGAGAAGTAAAGAGATGAAAGCTCGGATGTCAGCAAATTTACCACCGAATCCCCCTACTTCTCAGATTATGGGCATAGACCCTCTGCCTATCCCCGAGATTATTGACCCAAATTCTACAAAGAAATCCTCTCCTTCATTTGTTGAAACATTTGAGAGTAATTCATCTAGTGATAGAATTTCCAATCATTTACCTGATGATACTATGGCCTCCCGTCCTCCAGATATATCTTCNGAAGGTGCAGATCTTTGGATTGAAGCAGGTTCTGAATCTTCGACTTCAAATACTTATGAGCCCGACCAAAAATCGGATTCTATCCCTAATGTAATGCCTCAAGATATTGTAACAAGACTCAGTTCTTTCCGTTCTCCTCGTTGGGATCCAGATGCNCCTCTAAGGCCCGAACGTCTGAAAGAAGTTTCAGATATGGATATCGTAGTGCTAACAGCAGCTGCCACTCGTAATGTATCTCCAAGTGATGATGCATTACAAGCAAGATTACAGGTTGGACGTTCTCGATTGTCTCAGATTTTCAATGACTTAAGACGTCATGGATTCCTTTCTGTACGTAAAGAAGGTAGAACTCGATGGTATAGAATGACTGCTGCGGCATCGCGGCTATTGACGGAGGTGGAAGAGTGAGTGAATGGAGAGTGGCATGGAGTCATCAGATAGATGGACCAGTAAATGATGTGAAGGTTGATTCGAATGGTATGTTGATTTGTACAGGTCAATCATTAATCGCTTTACGTTCTGACGGAACAACTGCTTGGCGTAGCGATCATATTTTTGATACCTATTCAGCAGAATCTTCTGATTCAGTCGTNGCACTATTAACTGGAACCTCAATTCATGTTTTTAATCGAAGTACTGGTTCCCCTCTTAGCGACGGNCGTTCCATTCCAGGAGGTTATCGAGAAGCGCTTTATCGTACGGGAGGGGGTTGGATTGCCCCTGATAGAGGAGATCATTTACATCTTTTCAGAGAAAATGGCAGAGGAGTACGGCGTCTCAGAGTTGGACCTACTCGAATGTTAGTAGGATGGATGGATAGAGAACATCTTCTTTGTTTAGATAATGATGGCCTTCTCCGATGTATTCGATTACATGGAGAACATGCTCAAAGAATAATTGAAAATCGACGTTGGACATGGTGTAGTCGTTTATCTGGTGGAAGGATGTTAATGCTAGATTCATCAGGTGCTTTGTTTGAAGGAGTTCCGAATCCATTTGGATGGGATGAAATTTCACGTATTTCTGANGGAGGTATCGATCCTCATCGTGCTATTAGAGCTGGAGATGGATGGTGGATAATGGACCTAGAAGGAAGAATACGCCACTCTATTGAAGATTCAGATGCCGGATTTGGAGAAGACTCTGTCGATTCATTCCATTCAGATGGTTCAGGTGTAATCGTTTCAGCAACACGTGAAGGACTAATTCGATGGAGTGAGTCTCCTTCACTTAGTGGTAAGAGAGTGGANAATCTTAGACTATTACAGACAGAAGAACGTAAACGTCTTGATTGGATGCAGAGAACCTCAATGTTTGAATCTGCTCAAGAGGCTGAAGAAGAAGGACTTTGGTCAAGAGCTTTAGAACTTTATCGGGCATTAGGTAGAGAAGAGGATGTAAGGAGAATTCTAGGGCTTCAGGAGGGTTCAGAGTAATGAATATCGAAGTTTCTAGAAAGATGGTCTTAGAGGCGATAGCCCTAACAGATGCTGCCAGAGAAAAAGCAACACCAATAGTTGAAATTAATTCTTCGGAAGGTCTTCGATTACAAGATATGTTGAANATGTGTGATGATTATCGTAGAGATGCNCAACATTTTCTAGATACTGGAGACCATGTCCGAGCATTTGGAGCCATATACTATGCTCATGCTTGGTTAGATGCAGGTGTTCGAATTGGTTGGCTTGATGGACATGGAGATGATCATCTCTTCACATTACCATGACTATTCGATCAANCGAAGGGAACAATCTTTCACAACCTCGAGATATCCACATCCTTCTGCAATTAATCTTCTTTTGAGTTGTTTATCNACAGTGAGAACCCTCGAGCCTGTTTCCTTTGCTAATATCAACAATGTGTCATCAGTATGTTTATGATTCGACTCAATNACTNTTGCTCTTGAAAATAATAAATCGAGTAATAGATTNGTGCGTACTTCACCCATTTTTTCTAACTCTAACTTGACTTGATTAGGTAAAATCCAATCACTGGGTCCAATAGTTCTATTNATTTCTAAATCTATATTCATTCCAGAATCAACTACTGCGACCCATCCGCACGCATCAATTAATAAATTTGGCAAAATCTCACCCTGAGATTGTTCCNTGACCAATAAGACGCCATCGTGAATCAATTCTTCGAGACAGAGTTACTCTACTTCCTATTGGAGCACAAATTGGAAGTCTTAATGTCAATGTTGTNACTCCTTTAGACACTTTATTCACAACTCCTACTGAAGTAGCAGTAGCAGCATTAATCATTAACATTTCATTTAGCGCTAGAGGTTTAACCTTGTCTGCTTTTCCTTCCTCACTCGCAACCATTCTTTCTAGCAAAGTTAGATCTAATGACATCACTTCCCATATGGGTGGTAATTCTCCTTTTCTTGCCATCACTTGACCAGATAGATTGTCTGCTTTTGTCATGGCAGGATCTAGTGGGGTAGAAATGCCACACAATCCTCCTGCATTCATTTCTTCTAAATCCAGTCCTCCTCCCTTCATTGACATTATTCTAGTTTCTATGGGAGTCCATTTTTGCTTGGAACCTTGTGTGCTTCTTCTTCCTGGAGCAATTACTACATTATCTCCTTTAGAGAATNTTCCACGTACTATCGAACCACCAATGATGCCTCCTTTCAGACCATCAGGTCTAGTGCCTGGTCGATTGATATCAAACGAACGAGCGATATGCATCATTCCATCTTCATCCCCTCTATCAGGAGTTGGTATCTNATCTTCAACAGCTTGAATCAGAATATCTAGATTTACATCATGGTGGGCTGATACTGGTATAATTGGCGCATTTTCCGCTATCGTACCTGCTATGAATTCAGAAATTTCATTATGTGATTCTATTGCTCTTTCTCTGGTAACTAGATCAACTTTATTCTGAACGATTACAATGTTTTCAATTCCTGCAATTTGTAATGCAGCCAAATGTTCTCTAGTCTGTGGTTGTGGGCAATGTTCGTTTGCAGCTATTAGGAGAAGTGCTCCATCCATTATTGAAGCGCCAGAAATCATTACAGCCATTAGCGTCTCGTGTCCGGGAGCATCAACGAAAGATACCGTTCTCTGTAATTCTGAATCTTTATCTTTTCCTCCGTCAGGATGTTTGCCCATTGGATAGTACTGTCCATCCTTTGTACAATAGAACGCAGTATCTGCATATCCTAATTTTATTGAAATACCTCTTTTTCTCTCTTCTGAGTGTGTATCTGTCCACGTTCCCGAGAGAGCTCTTGTTAGAGTTGTTTTACCATGGTCAACATGTCCAACTAAACCNATGTTTACTTCTGGTTGACGAGGAAGTATTGCCAGGATTTACCCACTCCTCAATCACTCAGAGCCTTCGTCACCGGCCCCGAAGATATCGCCAAGAGGTCTCGACCCCTTCTTTACGACTGTGAGATTGATCTGTCGTGTATCTGTAGAAATTGTATTTCCCCGAAGATTTCTTCTTCGTCGGATTCCTCCATATTTGTAACGATACACTTTTCCATTTTTGTTTACGTAGCGTTTTCCTTTGTATCCTACACCTGGACCCACAAGGACTGCATTCACTCCGCCACCATGTAGGTCGCTACGCATTGGAGTACCTGTTTTGTCACTTCCACCAGTNACTTTCAACGTATATCCTGTCATGTCTTCATGAACATTTTCACCAGGTATTTCGTCTCCAATTTTTTTACCTAGTAATGCGTTGTAATAGTTACCCTCAACATCTGTCTGGTATGAGGGAGAATATGTTCGGACTGTGTCTTTTGCATTCTTCCTCTCCAATTTTGTAGTGGAATCATTTACGACGGCTTTGAACACTCGATCGTCGGCCATGGTACTCACTGCGTTTCGCCGACCATTGACCCCTATAAGAGCGGTTCGCTGCTGAATAGTTCTGAAATTAACCAATAATAGCTCGATTTAGGTCTTTTTCTAATCTCTTTTCAACTGTTGCAGGAAGTATATTTGCAGCACGAATTAGAGTTGTTCTCCCACGTCCTTTTGGGGTATTGCTAGTCTCTGCATTGATAAATCCAACTTCTTCAAGACGTTTGATATATCCCCAGAATGAGGTATGTCCTCTCGATTCTTTCTCAAATTCTTCACATACAACATGATATAGACGTTCAGCATCTCCACTTGTTACTGATTCTTCCCTCCGTAGACGGCGACATAATGCAAGTAAACACATTTTCTGATGTTCAGTTAATCCATCAACCATATCTGGTTCAATTCCTGCTCCATGTGTGTTACTTGGTTCTACATGTTCGGGAGCAACTTCGTTTTCTCCTTTCTTTTCAGCTCGCCGNATCGCACTTTCGAGAAGTTCAATAGCTAATCTTGCATCTCCTGTTTCTGCAGCAAAACCTGCGATTCTTGATTTTGCATCATCTCGAACACTCCCCTTTCTACATGCTACAGCGGATCTCTGCTCAACAATCGCTCGTAATTCGTTTTCTTTGTATGGACTAAGTCTGATACGATTACTTTGACCAAATCTTGATTTTACTGCAGCTTCGAATAAATGTACCATTGGCTCTTGACTCACTAGAATTAGTGATAGAGTGCCTGCTTCTTCTCTTCCTTCGTCGATACGTAGAAGTTGATACAGTAGATTGTCTCCTTCTCTCAATAGTAGTACGCTTACCTCNTCCAAGACAAGAAGCATGTGCTTGCCACTATTTTGTAGATTTCTACGAATATTTTGAATGATTTCTCCAGGGCTAAAACCTCTTTCAGGATGTCGATGATCTAGACTTTGAGCAATACGTTGTAGAACTTGAGATGTTGTAGGGTGATTTCGGCAATTAATGTGTACTGGTAGTATCCGTCGAGTATCTGAAAGATGTTTTTTCAAATCATCTGAGAATCGACGAACAATAGCAGTTTTTCCACTTCCAACTGGGCCAATAACAATCGCTCTTCCACTGAAGTTTGGGGATTCAATACCCCTAAACATTGATGCGATTTCTCCTANTGCATCATCNCTTCCAACTAATTCATTAGGTAACCAGTCGAATGACAGAGGTTCTGAATCGATNAGGATNTTGCCTGCTCCAATTCGGTCTAGGTAACCCGCCATGCAGGTTGAAATTGGATTCTAATGTTCTTAGAGATATTGAATATCTATCCACTTCGATTATATTCTTGTTATATTTCGGAGTGGATGTGACAACCCTTGCTGAATTCTATTCAAGGGCATTCAGTCCAGAATTATTCTTTGGATTGAGGATGGTTATCAATATCGGTTCACTATTGGTTATGTTATGGTTATTTGCGCTTGCTTATCTTGTATGGAGAGCCGATTCTAAATCTCTTCAAAATCGATTTATTGCGACTCTACTCGCTGTTGAAGGATTCAAGTGCATCTGGATTGCCATGGATGTACTTCCTTTTATCCATGAATGGAATTCCTTCTGGGTTGTAGCATGGANGATCAAGTTTGATTTCTTTTTCTCTATGCAAATCGCTGCTATATTCCTCTATTTTTGCTTCCCTATATATTACAGGATAAGAGGTCTTGGCTTCATGTATCGTCCAGCTTTGCAAAAACATGCATACTACCTCCCCTTAGTCATCGGTATTGGTTTGTGGTTGATGATACAAGGGCTACCTCCCTTTGCTGTTGATAATCTTTCATGGATAGAGTGCACTGCGGCAGAAACGGAACTTATAGTTCATGAATTCTTAGGTACTTCTTCTGCAACTGCTGTAACCAGCGGAATTGATGCAACATTTCCTAACAGGTTATGTCCAGCTGCCCTAGATAACACAATTGGTGAAGAGCCGTTTGGGATATGGGCTATTGTATTCGCCCAAACACCAGTATCTATTCTTGCCCTACTATTTATTCGCTCATCTCTGAAGAAAAATTCGGAGAGCAATGATGTTCAAGATTTGAAAAGTAAGGATTTCAAAGAAAAGAATCAAATTTCGAAATCATTTTACATAGGATTCCTAGGAAAAGTAATCGGCAGTATCTTGTTTTTTGTTACACTTCTCATTATTTTACCAATGCTCAATGGCGGAGTAGTCCCT